>JAZOBG010000022.1:0-15251 GCA_045595865.1 Oscillospiraceae bacterium | reverse complement strand
CCTTTTCCGACAGACACAGAGAACAATATAGAACAAACCCTATTCCGATAAACTACCACGCAAACGAGTTTTTTGGATACGCGGGATGAATTGTTAAGGTCTTGGAGTTCAAAATGGAAGGCATTGAAGTAGAAAAAGAGTTAACTTGAGAGATGTGGAACCGACGAAATTAATAAAGATTGGTGTAATGACGAGAGCAATGAAAGGCGCGGAGGGACAGGGCGATTCGGCTCTGTCCCTCCGCACACAAAAGAGGATGAAAGGAGAAAAAATATTACATTGTTTTCGGATTGCAGTCTGCGAAAGATACGTTTGGATATTTGTATCAAATGCCAAGGTAAGCTCTTTGCAGGTCCTCGTTTCCACGCAATTCCGCGGCAGAACCGGAGAGTGTGTTTTGTCCGGTTTCAATAACGAAGCCCTTATCGGCAATCTCCAGAGAGGCACGAACGTTTTGTTCAACAAGTAAGATCGTGACACCCATTTTGTTGATTTTAAGAATGGACTCAAATACTGACTGAACCACAACTGGCGCCAGGCCAAGGGAAGGTTCATCCAGCATAAGAAGCTTCGGCTTTTGCATCAGAGCACGGCATACGGCACACATCTGACGTTCGCCACCGGACAAACTGCCGGCCAGCTGATCCTTGCGCTCATACATTTTGGGGAACAACTCAAAGCATAATTCCAGCGACTCCTTGCGGCTGGCACGAGGTCCCTTCTTGCTGTATGAACCAACCATTAGGTTTTCGTAAACCGTCATCTCAGAAAAGAGCTTACGGCCTTCGGGGACCTGAACAAGGCCCAACTCCGCGCGCTTGTATGCAGGCATCCCGGTGATATCTTCGCCCTTGAAAACCACGCTGCCGCTTTTGGGGGTTATCAGGCCGGAAGTTGTGTTGATCGTGGTGGTTTTACCGGCGCCGTTGCTGCCCAGCAGGACTACAATTTCTCCCTCTTTGACTTCCAGGGTTACGCCGCGCAGAGCCTCAAAGTTACCGTAATTTACGTATAAATCATTCAACTGAAGCATGGGGCATCTCCTTTCCCAAATAGGAGTCGATGACAGCTTGATTGGCTGCAACTTCTGCTGGCAGACCTTCTGCAATTTTCTCACCCTGATTGAGCACCACGATGCGATCAGACAGGTTCATAATGGCACGCATAACATGCTCAATAATGATGATGGTCAATTTCTCGCGCTCATGGATTTGACGAATCAAGCCGACGAACTTATCTACCTCTGTGGGGTTCAGACCTGCGATGACCTCGTCCAACAGCAGCAGCTCGGGTTCGGTGGCGAGTGCGCGGGCCACTTCCATACGTTTCAACTCTGGCAGAGTCAATTCACTGCCCATGGCGTCTGCACGATAGGATAACCCCACTTTCTCCAGAGCCTCATCGGCTTTTTTGGATACCTCGGAGATTTTCTTATAGCGTGTGAACGCACCAACCATGACGTTATCGCGTACCGTCATGCTGCCAAAGGGCTGGCAAATCTGGTAGGTGCGGCCAATGCCCAGTTTGCAGGAGTCGTCGGAGCGCAGGCCCTGAATGGGGTTACCCTTAAACAGAATTTCGCCGCTTGTTGGAGCGAAAGCACCGGCAATCATGTTGAATACTGTGGTTTTGCCGGCACCATTACTGCCGATCAAACCTAGGATTTCGCCGCGCATGACATTGAAAGAGACGTTGTTAACGGCAACCAGGCCACCAAACTTTTTGGTCAGGTTTTTGACTTCCAGAAGGGTTGCATTTTTTGTTTCAGTCATTGCCATTCCCTCCTTCTGTTTTGCCTTCTGCCAGTGCTTCGATCTTCTGTTTCTTGCGCTTTGCAACAATTTTTTTGATCTGACCCAAAATGCCGTCAGGCATAAAGAGCATGGCCAAGCAAAGTGCAAGACCGTACACTAAGGTGGATAGGGCGGCCATTTCAGAACCGGCTGCAATACGCAGAGCTTGTTCAATCGGCACCATAATCAATGCACCGATTACGGGGCCCCAAAGTGTGTTGGCACCGCCAATAATGGAAAACAGCACGATTGCAAAAGAAAGGGGCATGCCAAATACGGTTTTTGCTGCTACATACATAAATGTCGTAACGTAAACCGCACCGCCGATACCAGTAAAAAATGCAGAGATAAAGTGAGCGGTCAATTTATATTTCAGAACATTTACGCCCAGCGATGCGGCGGCATCCGGATTAGCCCGGATGCTTCGGAAATAATAGCCCAGCTTGGAATGAGTGATGCGGTCTGAAACAAGCAGGATGATGATCAGCAGAGCCAGTACAACGTAGTAATAACCGTTTTTGCTGGAAAACTGCATATCAAGAGCATTGCCGGTCATCGGGAAACGCAGTCCATTGGGACCGCCGGTGTAGATACCAAGCACGTTTGTCTGGTTGTTGAAGACGACTTCAAATACGCTCATCAGTGCGATGGTGGCCAAAGCGTAGTACATGCCCTTCAAACGGAATACGGGATAGCCGACGATAATGGAAAGCAGGCCGCATACCAAACCGGCAATGACCATACCGATCCAGGGGCTGACGCCCCAGTGGACAAACAGAACGGCGACCACATAAGCACCGACACCGATGTAAAGACCGTTGCCCAGAGCAAACAGACCGGTGTAGCCGCCAAGAATATTCCACGCACTGGCCCAATACATATAAAGAACCACGTAAATGACCGACTGCATATAGAATGAAGTCTTAAAGACCAGGGGGACAAGCAGTCCGATAATCAAAAGCACGCCAATGGGGATAAATCTTTTTTTCGATTCCATATTGACGCCTCCTATCAAGCTGCATGTTTTTTGTTCATCAGGCCTTCGGGCTTAACCAGCAGCACAATGATGAACAGACAGAATACTACGATTTGCGCAAACGGATCGGACACCAGAGATCCCAGGATTTTTTCCACAAGGCCCACAAACATGCCGCCAGCCAGTGCACCCAGAATATTGCCTCTGCCGCCGATGGCAACAATCACAAAGGCCTTAAAAGAGAATACGGTACCGATGTAAGGGGTGATGGGATAGTAGGGAATCATCAGAGATGCGGTCAGGCCCAGCATAGCGAAGCTGATTGCAAAGCCGATACAGTACATCAGTTTAGAGTTAATTCCCATAAGCTGGGCTGTTTTGCGGTCCTGAGAAGTTGCTCGAATCGCACGGCCCATTTCGCTGCGATGCATGAAAAAGTAAAGGATAATGGTTGCGATCACGGCGATGACGAAGGCAATCACCTTGGGGACGGGCAGATAAATCATATCGGCAATGGAAATTGATTTTCCGGTATATGCGGTGTTTGCACTGCGGGACAGTGTACCAAAAATCATCTCCAGAACGCTGGAGGCGACATAGCCGTAACCGGCAGTAAACAGAAGGGCATTGGGCCCTGCACGGTCGCCGCTGCGGTCAATAATGCGGTTTATCATTGTCTTTTGCATAAAGAAACCGAGCGCACCGAGAATCAGGAACGTGAAGATGATTGTTACATAAGGATCCATTCCGAATTCATTGACCAAAACGAAAGCCAGGAACAGACCGATGACCAAGGTTTCTCCGGTGGCCCAACTGATGATGTGCATGACACCGTAAGCAACACTCAGGCCGAGTGCAAGTGTCGAGTACACACCGCCAAGCAAGATGCCGTCCAGAATTGCTTGAACCAGAAGCATAGACACACTCCTTTCCGTTAAATCTCAGCCGGTGCAGAAACTGCACCGGCTGAGACTTGAAAGTAAATTATAAAATAGAAATTATTTGCCGAACTGGATTTCTGCGGTCGCCTGTGCAGTAGGCCACACGAGTTCCCAGTTGCCGTTGATGACCTGTTTCAGAATCTGACCAGCGGTCTCACCACATTCGGAGTTCTGATTGTAGCGGCCCAGTTCATCACCCTCGGTATTGAAGTTGATGCCATCAAACATGGAGTACCACAGAGGCAACGAATCAGCGTCCAGATCCAGATCGTGCATTGCGTCTGCAATGGCTTCGCGGTCAGCGGAACCGGCGGCTTCCAGTGCCTCTACGATGGTGCCCATGCCGCAGAAGCCGTTAGAGGTTTCCAGAGGCATAGGAAGGTTATCGTGTTCGGCCAAATAGGTTTCATACAGAGCGGCAGATGCGTCGTTCTTGGTGCCGAAAGAGGGGTTGAAGTCGGAGGTGCCCATAACGCCGTTACCGGCATCGCCCATGGCTTCCAGCCACTTGGAGTCGGAGAAGCCGGCGCCAGAGCCAACGATCTGAGCGGTGCAGTTGTACTCACGCATGGTCTTGGCGAACAGAATTGCGTCATTCAGGAAGATACCGGCAAATACCACTTCGGCACCAGAGTTTTTGATCTTATTGACAATGGAACTCAGGTCGGAGGAGTTGGTAGTAATGGCTTCGCTGACAACCACTTCGATATCAAGGGCGTCTGCAACGGCACGGAAGCTCTCGTTTTCGGAAGTGCCCCAGTCGCCTGCATCGTAAACAATTGCAACCTTGGTCAGTTTGCCGGCGTCGGTCAGGCTGCCCAGGTACTCGGTTACCAGCTGACGGAACGGAGACATATCGGCGGCGCCGTAGTTGGAACGGTAAACATACTTGTTGGCGCCATTCTGCATAATGTTGTCGGCAATAGCGTTGGTAATCACATAGGGGACGCCGTTCTGAATGGCGATGGGTGCGGTAGAGGCGGCGACGGTGCTGTTGTAGGGGCCGCAGAGTGCGCTGACCTTTTCAACAGCAATCAGACGCTCGATCTCGGTCATGCCGGTTTCGACATCGCCGGCGGTATCACTGACGACCAGTTCAATAGTTGCACCGTTCATGCTCTTGATGCCGCCGTTTTCGTTAACGTAATCAACGACCATCTGCATACCTTCCAGCTGATACTCACCAGAGGTAGCATTTGCACCGGACATGGGGAGCAGAACACCTACCTTGACGACTTCGGCGTCGGTGGAGGGAGTGCTGTCACTCTGAGAGGGGTTGTTCTGAGAGGGATTGTTCTGCGAGGGCTGGTTGTCGTTGGTGGGTTCCTTACCGCATGCGGCGCAGGCGAGAAGCATTGCGGCTGCAAGAACGATGGCGAGAACTTTTTTGACCATTTGCGTATCCTCCTTGAATGTTAAATAATTGGCGAGGTAAGCTAAGAGGGCTTTACCTGCTTTGTGACCGCATTATACCGCGGTTAGTATGCTGTGCGGAAATGCCAATTTTGATTATAAATTATGTATAAAATGATATTATTTGCGAATAAATTGCATGACGGGCAAAAAGCGTCGAAAAATCAATCAATAGATTCATCTTTTCGGGGAAGTTTGACAGTGTTATGTAACTTCAGGATTTCCATTAACATCAGATCCCGGTAGGCAGCAAGTGAGTCGTTGTCATTTCCAATTTCGGCGGGACGGTTTGCCATGGCGCGGTTAATTCCGTCCTGTGCAACTTCTGGCCAATTATCGGGGTATTTGATCCAGTTGCCTAAATCGTCAAGGTAGCTGGAACGATCGGATCCTTTGCTGACAACCTTCTCAAACATTCCTTTGACTCCCGCGGTTCCGCCGCCAAGCTGCATGGTCAGGTTATGTCCCATGATCGCCCAGCGCAGACCGGGACCAAAAGTCAGAGCAGTTTCGGCATCCTCGACAGAACAAATACCCCGATAGACCATTTCGACGATCTCGCGGCCAACCACGACCTGAAGGCGGTTTCCAATGTAACCGTGGACCTCTTTTTTCAAGACGACGGGTTTCTTTCCGATTTGCTCCATAAATTTGCGTACGTGTTCTACGGCATCGCTACCGCCGGGAGTGCCGACAAGCTCCACCAGCGGAATTAGGTGAGGCGGATTGTAAGGATGGATGCAAATACACCGCTCGGGATATTTTGAAAACGATGAAAGCTGGCTGACAAGCATGCTTGAAGAAGAAGAACCAACAATTACTTCGGGACCGCAGAAATTGTCAATGGTACGGAAGACCTCTTCCTTAACAGCAATTCGTTCGGAGACAGATTCTTGTACCAGCTGTACATTATCCAGTGCAGTGGAAATGTCGGTAGTATATGTAATCAAATTCATGGCATCCTCTGCCTGTTGTGCCGAAAGCAGTCCGCCGGAAACCATACCAGAAAAATTACTTTCTACACAGGTTCTTGCAAAATCAAGATTTTTTTGACTCAATCCATACATATTGACTGCAATAGAGGCGCTGCTAAAGGCGGTGGCCCACCCAGTTCCAATTACGCCAATTCCATAAAGTGCGACTTTTTTTATTTTCGGATATTTCATTTAAAAACCTCCCTTAATTTGAATTTATTACAGCAGATGTTGACAAGTTTTAGTTTTCTGTAATTGCATATTGATGTTTTTGGTTGGGTTTGCTATTCTAGTGCTGTATTTGTTGCAAGCAGGGCTTGCATAATGAAGGATGTGTGATTATTATCATGACGATCCAACACTTGGAGTACGTATTAGCGTTATCTCATACATTGAACTTTACGAAGGCCGCAAACTATATGCATATCACGCAGCCTGCTTTCAGCCGAATCATCGCAAGCGTTGAGGCGGAGTTGGGATTTGTGGTTTTTGAGCGGAATCGACGGAATGTACAGCTTACACCGGCCGGACAGGATTTTGTTGCTGCAATAGAAAAGTCATTGCAAATATATAAAGCCGGAGTGGAACAGGGGTTAAGCAACGGTGTTGCCGAGAAGCAAGACCCGCTGGTTATTGGATATATTCCCGATGGATTAAACAGCGATCTCCGCGATATTCTAGCGATGTTTCGCAAAGGGCACCCCGAGGTTGAAATTCGGCTGGATGAAACCAGTTATTATGAAATGCAGGAAGCTCTGTTAAACAGAGATCTTGATGCGGCAATTTATACCAGCAATCTAAGCGGCCTGCCGGAAAAGCTTGCAGTGCAAAAACTGGAAAGTTATGAACTTTACGTTGCAGTGTTTAAGGAACATCCGTATGCCAACCGCGAGAGCATACATTCAACGGAATTGGTGAATGAGTCGTTTGTTGAGCTTTGTTATAACAAAGTGTTCTCAAAGAGCTGGAATGCCTTGCAATACGTTGGAAAGACAGCGGGATTTGTTCCGATTATTGCGCATCAGGTTTCGACCCTGTCCTCGTTTATGCTCCAGGTTTCGGTGGGGCAGGGGATTGCGATTGTAACCAAACCCATGATGCATTTTTTCGGAGAGCTTTATCAGGACGATATTAAATTTTTGTTATTGGAAGACATTGAGCCGTTTGGCCGCGTGATTATGTGGTCCAAGGAAAATGAGAACAACAATTTGCCGTTTTTTATTTCCGAAGTGGCTGATTGCTATCAAGCACCGGGTATTTTGCACTATTGGCCCTAACCGTTTCAGATTAGATTATAAGTGGAAGAAAAATGAAAGTATAACGCCAATAATAGATGAGTTTTATAACAGTTTTTGCATGACGCATTGCCTGATAAATGAAAAAAGACCGTACCAAGAGAAGAAAACCTTGGTGCGGTCTTTAGTTTTGCATGGAGCGTGCCGTGTGGTTGGTGAAACGCACCCGAGAAAATAATTATGAACTTACAAACAGAAAATAATGCACATATTCATAAAAAAGTATAATTGATAGGACATGACTTCTTGTGTAAACTGACTGCAACGGGATGATTTTGTCAGACTGTTGGGTGAAGTCATCTAAAGTTTTGAAATGGAGGTTACACCATGAAAAGAACAATTGCTTTAATCTTGTCTCTGGTTATGCTGCTGGCTATGGTCGGCTGCGGAAAGGACGATGCAAACAAGCCCGCAGAAGATGAATCCAAACTGGTTTGTTATTGCCCGCCCACCCTTGGTGATACATTCCTGGCTACCACCGCAGAAAAGGTTGGCCTGTATTTGGAGAAGAAGGGCATGGAGATGGAGGTCGCAGAGGGCGAGTTCAATATCAGTGTCCAGCTCCAGGCATTTGAAAACTTCATTTCTATGGGCGCAGATTTGATTATCTGCCAGCCTGTCGATGTTGGCGCTATGGAACCCGTCGTTACTGAGGCACGCAAAAATGGCGTAAAGGTAATGTTCCTGGCGGATGACCCCACCTTCGATTGTGATGGTTACTTCCTGTCCGTCGACAGTATTCAGGGCCAGATGGTGGCCGAGATGGCCAGTGCCTGGATCGACAGCGCATTCCCCAATGCAAATAACGGTGAAATCAAGGTTGCAATCCTTGGTCAGAATGACCGTCCCTCGGCCCTGGACCGCTGCAACTCCATCAAGGAAAACATCGAGGCTGACAGCCGCTGCACCGTGGTGTTTGAGAAGTACGGAATTGCAGACTCCGTGGATGCTCAAACCGCTATGGACGAGTGTCTGGCAATGTACAAGGATATTAATGTGGTGCTGACCTTTGACGAAAACGGCTGCATTGGCGCCAATGCAAGTGTTATGGCAGATGCCTCTCTGGACAAGAGCAAAATTGCTTGCTTCGGCGGCAACATCACCGAAACCGGTTACACTCTGGTGGACAAGTCCAAGTCTGATGAAAGTGTGATTCGCGGTCTGGTCACCTTTGGTGACGGCGACATTTACTATCAGGATATCGCGGATGCAATTGAGCAAATTCTGAACGACGAGGTTCCTGAAAACAGCGCTTTCTTTGCACGTCATCTGGCATACAACACGGTTGGCTATGAATCGAGCTTTGATCCCGTTGAGTATGCAGCCTCTTACGTTGACAAGAAATAACGTCCGAACCGGCCCCAAAAATCACTGCGCGGCTCCGAAAGGACCGCGCAGTGATTTTAGAGTCACTTACAGGAAGTGAGAACTATGCAGGAACACGAAGTTGTTTTATCACTGAAGAATATCACAAAGCTGTATCCCGGCGTAACCGCACTGGACAATGTGTCGGTTGAGTTTCGCCGCGGAGAAGTTCATGCGCTGATTGGAGAAAACGGTGCCGGGAAATCCACATTGATCAAGACCATTGCCGGTGCAATTTCACCGGAGAAGGGTGCCATTGTTTGTGAAGGCCGGGAATATACAGAGATGACGCCGGCGCTCTCGCGCGGGCTAGGAATCGAAGTGGTGTATCAGGAATTTAATCTAATTGCTCCGTTGACTGCGGCCGAGAATATTTTCTTGGGGGAACGAAAGGGAAATTTGGTTGATTGGAAGCACATCAACCAAAAAGCAGAGGAACTGTTTGAGCTCTTTCAAACCGACATTTCTCCGGATACACTGGTGCGGGATTTGCCCAGTGCCAAGCAGCAAATTGTAGAGATTGCCAAAGCAATTTCCAAGAATGTTAAGATTCTGATTCTGGATGAACCCACTGCGCCGTTGACCGTAGCGGAAACCGAGCATCTGTTTGATGTTGTGCGTATGTTAAAAAACAGGGGCGTAACTGTTATTTATATTTCGCACCGTCTGGACGAAATCTTTCAGATTTGTGACCGCATTACTGTTTTGCGGGACGGCCAGTTTGTCCAAACACTCGACACCGGTGAGACGAATCGAAATCAACTGATTTCCCTGATGGTTGGCCGAGAGTTAACCGAGACATATCCCTCTCGCAGAACGAAACTCGGGGAGGTCTCTTTACGGGTAGAATCACTGACTACGGAGAAACTCAAAGGCGTTAGCTTTGAGGTGCATAAAGGTGAGATTTTGGGTCTGTCCGGCCTGATTGGCGCCGGACGCACCGAGACTGCCCGTGCCATTTTTGGCGCAGATAAAAAAATTACGGGAGACATTTACATCAATGGCCAGAGGGTTGATATTAAGATGCCCAAAGATGCCATTGATCTTGGAATAGGACTGATCCCTGAGGACCGCAAACGCCAGGGGGTATTTCTCAGAGAAAGTATTCGTTGGAATACATCGATTGTAAACATCAGAAACATTTCCAGAAACACAATTGTGGATCGCAAGCGAGAAGAGCAGGATGCTCAGCATTTTCGGGAGAAAATGCGCATTCGCACACCGTCGATTGACCAAACGGTGGGGAATCTGTCCGGCGGCAACCAACAGAAAGTGGTTTTGGCGAAGACCCTTGCTGCAAATTCCGACATCGTGATTTTTGACGAACCCACTCGCGGTATTGATGTCGGAGCCCGCTATGAGATTTATCTTCTGATGAATGAATTGGTAGCAGAGGGCAAGTCGATTATTATGATTACCTCCGATATGGAGGAGCTGCTGGGCATGTCTGATCGCATTTTGGTATTCTGCGAAGGTCAAATTGCTGGGGAACTGCAAAAAGAAGAGTTCAGCCAAGTGAAAATTTTGGAACTCGCTTCGGGCGAATAAAATGGGGTGTCAAAGATGATTACAACGGAAACTGCTAAGAAAAGAACGGTGGAACGGGATCATTCCGCGCTGCTCCGTCGTATTGTTATGCCAGCGCTGCTTGTGCTTTTGATCGTGTTTTTTACGATTATGAGCGGAGAGAAGTTTTTTTCGTGGTACAACTTTAAAAATATGCTTTCTCAGACCGCATATGTGGTCGTGGCAGGAATTGGCCTAACTTTTGTTATGATTGCTGGAGGCATTGACCTCTCCATTGGATATCAGATGTCGCTGGCAGGCGTGTTGGCCGGAATTCTGATGATCAAAGCGGGACTGCCAATCTGGATCTCGATTATTTTGGTTATGGTTTTGGGTGTTCTGATGGGCCTGTTCAATGGTTTGATTTGCGTCAAACTGAATGTTTTCCCCATGATCATTACTTTGTCTACCTCTATGATTTTCCAGGGCCTGTCGTTTACTGTGTCGGGCGCAAAAAATATTATTGGATTCGACAAAGCGTTTTTATTTTTGGGACAAGGTTACATTGGCCCGATCCCGTTTTGTGCAATTCTTGCAGCGGTGGTGGCACTGGTTGCGGCATTTGTTCTGAACAGAACGTATTTTGGTCGGTACATATACGCGATCGGCGGAAATGAAGAGGCGGCTCATCTTGCCGGCATCAATACGGGACGTATGAAGATTATTGTCTATGGTATTTGTGGATTCTTCAGCGCACTGGCAGCATTGATGCTGGTGGCCCGTTCGGCATCTTCCACGTCGAATATTGGTCCCGGCACGGAATTTACAGCTTTGTCCGGCTGTATTCTGGGCGGCGTTACGCTGACCGGCGGCGAAGGTTCTATCGGTGGAATGGTAGTTGGTGCATTGATCATTACCGTTCTGGGCAACGGAATGCAGATTATGGGCATGGGAACTTATCCGCAGTACATCGCAAAAGGTATTGTGCTGATTGCGGCCATGGCTTTTGACGTCTACCAAAAAACGCATAAGAAAGTAAAAGCAAAGATTGAAGCATAATTCTACAGGGCCTCTTATGGTTTTCGCAGAGCAAGATAAACCATAGGTCTACGAATACTACGAATTGTAGGAGAACGAGAATGAATGTGACCGTAATCGTGGTTGCTTTTCTGGCCCTTGCTGCTGCAGTTATTATTAGTGTTAAGTATAAGGTTAATGTTGGTATTCTTTGCGTCGCGTTTGCTTTTTTGATTGGCGGGTTTGGTCTGGCTTTGCCGGTGGATGATATTGTTGGTTTTTTCCCGGTTGCACTATTCTTTCGCATTATGATGACAACTATGTTTTTTGGTTTCGCAGCCCGGAATGGAACCGTGGAACGGTTGGCAGAAAAAGCGGTGTATGCGGCGCGAAATCATCCGGCTTTGCTGCCTTGGGTGCTGTTTTTTCTGGGATTTCTGATTACCTGTACTGGTGCTGCGCCCCAAGGAATGAGTGCCATTCTGGGGGTATTAGCAATTAACATCAGAAAGCGAACGGGAATGGACTATTACCTAACGGTTTCCATGCATTGTTATGGCTTGGTTATGGGTGCATTCAGTCCGTACGGTTTGTTTACAAGTGTGGCCCGTGGCCTGCTCGTATCTGTAGGCGGACTTGCGCCCGAACAGGTAGCCCCTGCCGTTATGAAAATAGTCATTACTGGAATGTTGACTCAATTTCTGTTGGGACTACTGTTTTACATTATGGGCAAGGCCTATCGTCTGCCGAAACTGGGCGCGGAGCTTGAGAAGCCTGCCCCACTGGAGAGTATACATAAAAAGACGGTCATCTTGGTTGTAAGCTTTGCTGTATTGGCGGTGCTGCCCACGCTTTTGGCTACTGTAATTCCGGTGTTGGAGATTGTTGCGGGCACTTTCAATGCAATATCTTTGGCCGCTGTTTTTGCCGGGACAGCCTCGGTGCTGAGGTTAGCCAACGAGCGGGAGGTCATCCGACAGAATGTTCCCTGGGGGTTGCTCCTTACCATTGCGGGGGCATCCGTGTTGGTAAGCGTTATGACTTCCGCCGGTCTGACTGAGCTGATTGCGGGTTGGTTTTCCTCGGTCCATCTACCCAAGTTTATCATACCGGTGCTCCTTTGCCTTGTGTGCGGTGTACTAACTATGTTTGTGGATGGCACCAGTGTCTGTATGCCTGCGTTTATTCCTATAGCCTACGCCATCAGCACCTCGTTGAACATCGATTTTGGCCTTTTGGTGTGTGCTGTGGCCTGTGGGGTTTATACCGGAGGTAATACCCCATTCGCAACCGGAGGAGCAGCTATGATGATGTTTGTTCCGGACGAAGATCGGGATATGATGTTCTATACCGTTTGGTTGAGGGTAATTCCAGGTATTCTTACCGGTATGGCGGTGACGGCAGTATTTGACCTTTTTTGGTAATCCTACAGGGTGCGGCTGAATCGGACATGGAAGATTCAACCCCACTACCGCAAACTGAGCTTACGAAAAGAATGCCCGTGCCTGAAATTTGTTAGGCACGGGCATTTTGGTGTGGCATTGAATTACCGCTCGGTTTGCTTACCGCCTTTGTGAAGGGAACGATAGGAAGAAGGCTGCATTTCAACTGTTTTCATAAAAATTCGACTAAAATATCTGGGAGTAGAGTATCCAACTTTCTCGCTTATTTCAGAAATACTTAAATTTGTTTTTAGGAGTAGTTTTTTTGCTTCTTCAATTCGAAGATGTGTCAAGTAATCGATAAAGGAATATCCGACTTCCTTCTGAAAAAGAGAACAAAAATATGTTGGACTTAGACCGACTTTGCTGGCAACGCTTTGAAGGGTTAAGCGATGAGAAAAATTTTGATCAATATACTGTTGCGCTTCATAAACCACACGGGATTTTTCCTGCAATTTTTGTTCTTTGCACAAAGCAACCAGGTCTTCTGCCCACGTTACAATATGGCGCTTTAGAGAAATCAGTGAATATTCGGTATTGAGGAAATGATGTATTTCTGCCATCTTATCCTGCGAATCCGGGAGAAACGTAGTTTTGTTCAAAGTAGAAATAACGATCATTCCAATGGTATTGCATAGCTCAGAAATGAACGCGGGATCTGTTGCGGAGGTCAGAATAGACATGACTTTATAAATTGTATAGCTCACGCCCTTTGCATCCATAGATTCAATTCGTGTTGTCAGTTCTCTCAGGTAATCTTTGAGTTCGGGTTGATCCATTGAGGATATATTAAATTTAAATTCGCTGTACATATGTACTTGATTGGGACCTAATAATAACTGACAACGCAGGGCATATTCTGCTGATTGAAAGGCTCTCTTCAGATACATACTTTCGTGTTCAGGTGTTCCGAGTCCGATGGAAAATGTGTGTGAGCAGTTATGCCGTTTCTGATTTTTTAGTACAATATTTCGAAGTTCCTTTAGTTGTGTGTTTATATTGGTTGATGTGGCATAATTTGTTACCAAAACAATGCTACGGTTTTTGTGTACAAAAGGAATCATCTCAAAGCAGAGAGGATCCAACAGAAGACGAACATCTTCCACGATGTTGTCCAGAATACTTCTGTCATAATCAAGAGGGGCATTAAAACCAATAATTGCAACCTGAAAAATGCCGTTGGCAAAATTGATGTTGTATTGTTTGTTCATGACATCAATTGCGGCGTAAGCAAAGGCGTCTGATTCGATAAAACGATCCATAAACGAATTTCTCAGAGAACGAATTTGTTTTGCGAGTTGTAATTCGACACTTTCGCTACTCTGCTTTTTTTCTGAGGCACAAAGCAAAATTTGAAGAAGTTCTGCATCTTGAAAGGGGAAGAATACGCTGTTTTCAACCCCTCGCGAAAGAGCATGGCGAAGACGGACGGAATCGGGATCATCTCTGGGTAGGATTAATGTGAAAATGCAATCAGAATACTTTATTCTCTGCTGCGAGATTAGACGAACGCCATCCATGTCCGGCAAATTATCTGCAGAAAAGACAAGGTCCGGCATATGACTTTCCAGATATCTCAACGCATCTGCGCCGCGCGAGAAATGAACCAAGTCGACAGGCTCGTTAAGAACTTTTGCGCAAAGTGAAGAAAAGGCATCTTTTTGTTCAAGATATGGAGACACCAGCATAATCTCTAACATAGCTTCACCCCGTGCAAACAAAAATTTTATTACAGTATAGCAAGGTCGGCACTTGTTGTCTACGCTGAGGTCAATTTTGCTTATGCCTATGTAATCTAAGAGTAAGGGGAAAAGCAGCATAAGTGAAGACAAGGGAAGTAAAATTAGTATGAGGGTCTGGGCAATTGCCCGGACCCTCATACTATAAGAAAGGGAGAAAAAGGGGGGACATATTAATTTGTACGATACTTCTCCTGGGGCACGTAGGTGCAGTGGAGCAGCTCGTGGGCCTTGTGGCTGCCGGGCTCACCCAGATACTCTTCGTAAACCTGCTTGACCACGGGGTTCTCGTGGCTCTTGCGGTACTTCTGACCAGCGTCCTGATCGTACAGTGCCTTGGCGCGCAGAGCACGCAGATCGGTGAAGGAGCGCACGTCGGAGGAGTGGAGGGGCTGCCCGCCGCCGTTGACACAGCCGCCGGGGCAGGCCATGAACTCAATGAAATCATACTGCAGCTGGCCGGACTTCATGCCGTCCAGCTCCTTCTTGGCGTTGGCCAGACCGGAGGCCACGCAGACGCGGACGGTTTTGCCGGGCAGCTCGTAGGTGGCTTCCTTAATGCCCTCGGTGCCGCGCACCTCGGTGTACTCCAGATGCTCCATTTCCTTGCCGGTGACCTTTTCCACCACGGTACGCAGAGCGGCTTCCATGACACCGCCGGTGGCGCCGAAGATGACGGAGGCGCCGGTGGAGATGCCCAGCATGGGGTCGAAGCTGTCGTCGGGCAGGCGGTTGAACATCATGCCGGACTGAGTGATCATGCGGGCCAGCTCACGGGTGGTGAGGGCGG
>JAZOBG010000021.1:0-9936 GCA_045595865.1 Oscillospiraceae bacterium | reverse complement strand
GTTCCTGCTGCGCGCCCTGGAGCAGGTGGCGGCCGTCATCGTTTATCCTACATACAGCGTTGCCACCATTCTTGTGGTCACCGCGGCGGGGTTGTGCCTGTTTCGTGAGCACCTTGCAAAGCGTCAATGGATCGCCGTGGGCATCATTCTGGCGGCTCTGATTTTGTTGAATATCTGAAAAATGCCATCCGCGAAGGTGACCTGATTTGTTGGGGGAAGCAGGGCGGGGTGTCCGTCGTGGCGGCCACGGGTCTGCACTGTAGCTGTGGGCGGACTCTGAGACTTTGCCCCTGACCCGGTGGCGAAAACCCCATAAAACGCAGCGAGTGCCAAGCGAAATCACTTGGCACTTGTTTTGTATTACGCTCCGGTGTCCGACTGGGCACATCCGGTATTCGCAACCGCTCGGCAACATTTGCGCCACAATCTGACCCTTTCTTTTCGTGGAAAAATATGCTATGATGCAGGTAATCTGAAAAGAAAGTTGGGAATCGCAATGACTGATCTGCTGAAGTTTGACCCTGCAAGCGGAAAAACCGAGACCGTGGAACTGGACGGCTTGTCTGTAACCTTCCGTGCCTTTGAGAACATTCCTTACGTGACAAACCCTGCTGATGCTGAAATGCAGAAATTGAACCTGTTCGTGCCTGAGGCGTTCTATGCCGGTGAGCGCATTAACGGCTACGACCTGCACTCCGCCCCCGTTTTTGTGCCCAACACAGTGGGTGGTTATCGCCCCGGCCCCGTGGACCGTCCCGGTCTGGACCGGCACGATCAGCCCAACGCCATTTTCCATGCTCTGCGCCACGGCTATGTGGTGGTGGCCCCCGGTCTGCGCGGCAACGGCATGGCCGATGCGGAAGGAAAGTTTATTGGCTGCGCTCCTGCAGTCATTTGCGACTACAAGGCGGTCGTTCGCTGGCTGCGTCACAATCGTGAGCTGGTCCCCGGTGATGTGGAAAAAATCATCACCAACGGCACCAGTGCCGGCGGAGCCATTTCCTCGGTCATGGGTGCTACCGGTAATCATCCGGACTATGAGCCCTACCTGAAGGCCATGGGTGCCGCCGATGAGCGGGACGATATTTTTGCCGCCTCCTGCTATTGTCCCATTACCAATCTGGATCATGCGGACATGGCTTACGAATGGGAATTTAACGGTGTGGTCGATTATCACCGCAGAAAGATGATCCCGCCCGGCCCCGGTGAGGACAAGCCCACCTTTATCCCCATTGATGAAGACATGACCGCGGAGCAGATCGAACTGTCTGAACTGCTCGAGCCTATGTTCCCCGGTTATCTGAATTCTCTGGGCCTGACCGATGAGGAAGGAAATGCACTGACTTTGGACGAAAACGGCGACGGTTCCTTTAAGGATTATGTACTGTCGGTGGTTTTGCGCTCGGCGCAGGGTCAGCTGGACAAAGGAGAGGATCTGTCGGAGCTGAACTGGCTGACCGTTGAAAATAACAAGGCAGTGGCTGCTGATTTTGCCAAACTGGTAGCTTACCGCACCCGCATGAAAGCTGCACCTGCATTTGATGACGTGAACATGGGCACCCCGGAAAATGAATTGTTCAGCACACCGGATGTGAAGGAGCGTCACTTTACTGACTTTGCAGGAGAACATAGTCGGGTGAGTGGAGCCGTGGCTGAAGCCAAGCAGGTCAAGATGATGAACCCCATGAATTACATCGGCGCTGACGGTGCAACTGCAGCAAAGCATTACCGTATCCGTCACGGCAGCGTGGACCGTGATACCTCGCTGGCCATCTCCGCCATGCTGACCCTCAAGCTGCAAAACAATGGGGTGGACGCTGACCTGGAGTATCCATGGGGAATTCCTCATGCCGGCGATTATGATCTGCCCGAACTGTTTGCCTGGATCGATTCCATCTGCAAATAAAAAGCATTTAAACAGGCTTGCGTTTCGCAGGCCTGTTTTTGAAAAACGAACATCAAGAGGTGCCGTATGGCTGTGGTCAAACACGAATTACCCATTTTAGAATACGACGATTCGCCCGGGGCGGTCATTCAGCCCGACCATGAGCGCCTTGGCCTGAAGCTGCCGGAAAAGGCTGTGTTTGCCTTTCTGGGCGGCTGCATCGGGCGATATGCCCGAGAGCAGGAGGTGACTCCGGTGGCCGAGTTTGTTTCCATCACCAAGAAGTACCCGGTTTATGTGGTCAACTACAAAGGGGAGGAGATTTCTCTTTGTCAGGCTCCTGTGGGCGCCCCGGCAGCCGTACAGATCATGGATTGGCTGATCTCCTACGGTGTGAAGACCGTCATTAGTTCCGGCTCCTGCGGGGTGTTGACCGACCTGCCGGAAAATGCGTTCCTGATCCCTACGAAGGCACTGCGGGACGAGGGAACCTCTTATCACTACCTGCCGCCCTCCCGCTGGGTGGAATTGAATGCAGACGTGCGCCGCAGCATGGAGAACACTCTGGACGGACTTGGCTTGCCCTATGCCGAATGTGCCGCATGGACTACCGATGGATTTTACCGGGAAACACGGGAGCTGGTGGAGTACCGCAAGGAGGAAGGCTGCACCGTGGTGGACATGGAGTGCGCCGCCCTGGCGGCTTGCGCCCAATTCCGGGGTGTGCGGTTCGGGCAGTTGTTGTTTACTGCTGATTCTCTCGCCAATGCTGACAAGTATGATGAGCGTGGTTGGGGCGTCGAGTCGCTGGAAAAGGCGCTGATGCTCAGTCTGGAGCTGGCGCGGGGACTGGACTAACATGGAAAAGACAGGTATGATTGTCCTATGGAACGTAATTTCTTGACAACGGAATTTCTCAGGCGGCAGTGTGAGACCTATCCGCAGCTGCAGCCGAAGGATCTGCTGAAGGGACTGCACCAGAGTGTATTCGGCTGCGGTCATTTTGTGGACGAAAAAGCCGAGGCGTACCTGCAGCGGGAATTGGAGCTGTTGGAGCCTTCCGACGGGCCGGAGGTGGAGCCGCTGGCCGGTGATTTCTGCCGGGTACATTTGCGGTATTTGGAAAAGTGCGGTCTGGCCCCCCAAACGCTGTTTCGTTTGTTCCTGCTTTCGGCCATTGAACCGGCCGGAAACACCGTAGAGATCGAGGAAAAATTGGAAGTTTTGCTTCGCATGGTGTCGGCAGGACAGCTGCCCATGGCCTACGGCGATGTACGGACGCTGGTGGAGGAATGGCGCAGGGCGGGCTACCCGGCCTGCCATCACTCCGATCGGTTCCGTGCATTATACAAGCCGGCCTACCGGGTCATTCGGAGGGACTATGCCTGCCTGCTGCCTTTGTTTGTCGCCGTTGACCGTAAGCTGGCGGCGGGACAAAGGGTGCTGCTTGCCATCGAGGGCGGCTCGGCGGCCGGAAAAAGCACCCTTGCGCAGCTGCTGAATCATGTGTATGACTGTGCCGTGGCGCACATGGACGACTTTTTCCTGCGTCCCGGGCAGCGCACCCGGGAGCGGCTGGAAGAAGCGGGAGGCAATGTGGACCGGGAGCGATTTTTGCAGGAGGTTCTGCTGCCGCTGCGGCGCGGAGAGACGGTTGCGTACCGTCGTTTTGACTGCAGTGTTCAGGAAATTCAGGCTCCGGTTCCGCTGCGGCCCACACAGCTGACCGTGGTGGAGGGCGCCTACAGCATGCATCCCGATCTGCGGGAGCATTACGACCTGAGCCTGTTTTTGAAGGTTCGGCCGGAATTGCAGCGGGAACGCATTCGCGGCAGAAATTCTCCGGAGCTGCAGAAGCGGTTTTTTGAAGAATGGATCCCCATGGAAGAGCGGTATTTTGCCGCTATGGGGGTGGAGGCTGCCTGCGATCTGGCGCTGGAAACCGGGATATAACAGGAGCACCTGAGAAGGGAGAATTTGCGTGCCAATCATTTCCAAAAGTCCGGTCCGCAGACTAACTGCGACAGCAGTCTGTCTGGCCCTCTGTCTGGTACTGCCTTTTTTGACGGGGCAGATCCCCCAGATCGGAAGTGCCCTGTGCCCCATGCACCTGCCGATATTGTTGGCAGGATTTATCTGCGGCCCCTGGTGGGCATTGGCAGTGGGAGCGGTTGCCCCGCTGCTGCGCCATGTGATCTTTGGGATGCCGCCCATTCTGACCGCATCGGGTATGACCTTTGAACTGGCGGCATACGGCCTGTTTTCCGGTTTGCTGTACCACAAATCGAAAAAGACGGTGAAAAATATTTACATCTCCCTTATCGCGGCAATGATTCTGGGCCGTGTGATCTGGGGTATTGCCACCGTGGTGATTACCGGCGCAGCCGGTGGCGCGTTTACCTGGGCGGCCTTTGCTTCTGGCGCGGTGCTGAACGCTGTTCCCGGCATTGTGGTGCAGATCATTCTGATCCCCGTCATTGTGGTAGCCCTGCGGAAAGCAAACATAATTGAATGAAATTGGGATCCCCTGCCAGCGGCAGGGGATCTTTTTGCCCATTTCTGCCGCTGAAATGTCGGAAAATGTCGAAAAATCAAAGAATTTTCCATACAGAATTTTCCAAAAAAGGATTGCACCTTTTGTCTGAATATGATATTTTATTGATGGAAATCGCCGAACCCACGAAAAAAGGACGGCATCGCTTTGGGATGAATTCAGGCATAAGTTGCCACGGGGAGGAAAATATTCATGGAGTTAAAAAAGCGGATTTTGATTGCGGACACGGTGGAAGAATTCCGTCATACGGTGATTCAAGCTGCGGTCAGTGAACCGGATTTTTCCGTAGACGGTGAAACCACCAATGGACAGGAGCTGGTCCGTCTGGTCCGGCAGCTGAAACCCGATGTGGTGATTCTGGATATGGTACTGGAAGGGATCGACGGATTGGAGGCGGTACAGCAGATCCGAAAACTGGAGTATAAGCCGAAGATTCTGGTCCTTTCCGGTTATTCCGGCGGCGGTCTGGCCCACAAGGCTGCTGAGTACGGTGCGGATTATATGATGTGTAAACCCTGCCGGATGGAGACCGTGTTTGACCGCCTGCGCACTCTGTTTGAAACCGGGGTGGAAGAGGACGCAGCGCAGGAACCCGGTGAGAACCAGGATCTGGAGCGTGAAGTGACCGCCATCATTCATGACATTGGCGTTCCTGCGCACATTAAAGGTTACCAGTATCTGAGAGAGGCCATTGTCTACACGGTCAATGATATGGATGCCATCAACGCCGTGACCAAGGTGCTCTATCCTGCCGTGGCCCGCAAATTTGGCACCACCGCCTCCCGTGTGGAGCGTGCCATCCGCCACGCCATCGAGGTGGCGTGGGACCGCGGCGACCTGGAGACCCTGCAGAAGTATTTTGGATACACGGTCAGCAACGCAAAGGGTAAACCTACCAATTCGGAATTTGTGGCGATGATCAGCGACCGGTTGGTGCTGGATCGCCGGCAGGTCAAATAAGCAGATGTCCGTGGATCAACTTTGATATAAATGGCCCGTGAAGCAAAAATGCTTCACGGGCCTTGACGTTTATATAAGAGAAAGGGTCTTCAGCAGGAACAGCCACCCGGCAAAGGTGAAGGAACTGAGCAGCGTGGTCAGCATGACTACGCTGGAGCTGAGTGTTCCCTCGTGGCCCATGCTGCGGGCCATGCTGAAGCAGCTGACGGTGGTGGGGGAGGCAAACATGACCAACATGGTGACCAGAAGCTCGCCCCGGCAGCCGATCCAGACAGCCAAGGGCAGGAATGCCGCCGCAAACAGAACCAGCTTAAACGCTGTGCAGATCAGCGAGGGTTTCAGACAGACGGTGGCTTTTTTGAAATCAATGCAGGCACCCAGCGCAATCAGTCCCAACGGCGTTGCGGTGGCTGCAAGAGAGGAAACCGCGCGGGAGAAAATCGCGGGTTGCGGAATGCGAAGCAAGGACCAAAGCAGACCGACAAGGATGCTGAGAATAATGGGATTGGTGATGATTCCCTTCAGAGTTTTTGCAACGGTCTTGCGGGTCAGATGGCCGCCGGGAACCATGACGGTCAGCAAAGTGACAGCGGCCACATTGTACAGAGGAACGGCACCGATCAGGATCAGCGCGAGGGAACCGGTCCCGCCGTAAATATTGGTCAGCAGGGCGGCACCCAGAAGGGCCTGACTGCTTCGGTAACCTGCCTGTGTAAATTCGGCCTGCAGCGAGCGGTCTTTCAGCAGGAAGGACAGTCCGAACAGGATCAGGATGGAAACCAGAGAAATCACAAAGCTGAAGATAACGATTTTTGTGTTCCAGACCGCGTGGAAGTCCGAGTCAGCCAGATTTTTGAAAATCTGCACCGGCAGGGCGACCTTAAATACAAAATTGTTCAATTGATCGGCAAAGCTGTCGTTCAACAGCGGAGTTTTATGAAGAAGATAGCCCAGCACCATCATCAGAAATACCGGCATGGTGGCATTCAGGCTGAACATTAAGTTTTCCGTATGTACCGCTCCCATCGTGGTGAAATCGAAGATAAGTGTAACACTCGGCTTTGTGCTTGTCAAATTTTGTCGGTGTCGTATTTGGCACGCAAACGGTCCATGGTGCGCTCCAGGGTTTCCCGCTTTGCCCGGCGCTCCGGTGCGGCAGCATCGAACAAATTGAACTGCTCCACCGCCTGATCCTCCGGGATCAGGGATTGGGCGGTCAGGGTCAGGGCGCGGACGGGGGCGGTTTCGCTCCAACAATCGGCGAGGATCTCCGTGGCGGCGCGCAGCAGCTCCAGTGCGGTGCAGGTGGGCGCGTTCAAAGGCCGCTGGCGGCAGATGTCCCGGAAGTGAGGGTCGCGGACGGTCAATTGCAGAGTGGTGCATTTCATGTGGTGCTTGCGCAGGCGAAAAGCCACCTGCTCGGCCAGAGGCCGCAGCCCTTCGTGCAGCTGCTCCATGCCTACAAGGTCGTGGGAAAAGGTCTCGCCGTTGCCCACCGACTTGGGCGGGATGTAGGCTCCGGCGGGCGCCACGGGGGAGTTTTCCAGTCCGTTGGCGTATTGCCAGAGCTGTTCACCCTGTTTTCCCAGTAGGTCGGACAGGGCGCTGCGGTCGAAATTTGCCAGATCTCCGATGGTTTGGATGCCGAATTTCGACAGAGACTGGGCAGCGGAACGACCCACGAATAAAAGATCGGTGACCGGAAGGGGCCACACGATATCGCGAAAATTTTCCCGGGAAATGACCGTGGTCGCGTCGGGTTTTTTGTAATCGCTGCCCAGTTTGGCGAACACCTTGTTGAAGGAGACACCCACCGAGATGGTCAGACCGAACTGCTCGTGTACTTCGGCGCGCAGCCGGTCGGCCACAGCTTTGCCCGTGCCGCCGAACAGGTGCATGGAGCCGGTCACGTCCAGCCAGCTTTCGTCAATGCCGAAAGGCTCCACCAGATCGGTGTAGTGTTCGTAAAGTTCGTTGATGAGTTTGGAGTAGCGCCGATATTCCTTGTGATGGGCGGGAAGCAGCACCAGATCGGGGCATTTGCGCTGTGCCTGCCAGATGGTTTCGGCAGTCTTGATACCGTATTTCTTGGCAGGCTCGTTTTTCGCCAGAATGATGCCGTGGCGGCTCGCCGGATCGCCGCAGACGGCCACGGGTTTGTCCTGTAGCTCCGGATGGCTCAGTAATTCCACGGAGGCAAAAAATCCGTTCAGGTCGCAGTGCAGAATGGTGCGGTCCATGCCCATCACCTCCTCAACACGAGTATAGTACGTTAGTTCGATTGCGTCAAGGAAAAATTCCCCGGTCGACCGGACCGGGGAATTAGGAATTTAGCGTTAAATGACCCCGGCCAGACTCAGGCCGAGCAGGACGGCGGTAGCCAGGACCAAAATACCGATGATGGTTACGCCGACCTTGGAAACGCTTTTTTTCGCGGTTCCGGAGCCTTCGGGAACCAGACGGGCTTTGCGCAGCGCGGTTACGATGGGTTTGTAAAGAACCACAGTAAGGGCGCCGTTCATTACGGCCTTGATCAGGTTAAAGGGGAGGAACACCGGGAGAAGCATGGCGGCAACCACATCACGGGATACACCTTGGTAAAGAGGGGTAATCAGATAATTCCAGAGGACCATAACTCCTGCCATGCAGAGGGCACCGGCGATCAGTCCCAGCACAGCCCCGGACATTTTGCGGCGATGCTGATAGATCCATGCGGCGGGACAAGCAAAGGAAATGGTGGACAGTACGTTCATCAAAAGACCCACAGGTCCGGTTTCGCTGACCGAAACCATTTCGATTAGGGAGACCACCACCGACACGATAAAGGCGGAAAGGGGACCCAGAACAAAGCCGCCGATGGCGATTACGGCATCCTTCAGATCGAAGGAAAGGATGCCGGCCACCTTGATGGGGCCAAAAATCAGTTTGGAGAGATACATGACCAGATAGGCTATGGCACACAGCATGGCCATGCAGACCAGATTACGCAGGGTGAAGACGGACTTTTTTGTGGTTTGGGACATAAAAACACTCCTTTCAAAACAAACACCTGAAAAGCAAATGCCCTTCAGGTGTCAACATCAAAAGGAGATACTGTGATCGTGACACATCTTCTTTCATCCAGACTTGAGGAACAAACTAGTTCCTGTTACTGTTGGTCCCGGAGTTGCACCGGGTCGGCTTCCTGAAAGCAGGAAGTTCGCGGACTGTACCGCCAGTGGGGAATTTCACCCCGCCCTGAAGACATTTCATTCAGTTGTTTCATACATTATAGCATACAGGAAAAAGTTTGCAACAGCAAATTTTAGAATATTTGTTCGATTAAACGGTTGACTTGGAGGGAATGTTTGGGTAAAATAAAGCGGTGAAAGGGGGGACTTCGTGAAAAAAGAATTGACCTGCTGCTTTACCGGTCACCGCCCGGAAAAGCTGCCCTGGGGATTCAACGAAGAAGATCCCCGGTGTGATGTACTGAAAGGACGCCTGTGCCGCGCAGCCGAGCAGGCCTATGAAGACGGGTACCGTCATTTTATTTCCGGTATGGCCCGTGGGTGCGACCAGTATTTTGCCGAGATCGTGCTGGAGATGAAGGAGAAGTACCCCGATATTACCCTGGAGGCGGCCATCCCCTGCGAAACCCAGGCGGCAGGGTGGAAGGAACCGGAACGGGAGCGGTATTTTGATCTGGTGGCCAAATGCGATTATGAAACCATGGTGCAGCGGCAGTATGACAAGGGCTGTATGCAGCGGCGCAACCGTTATATGGTGGACCGGTCTGCGCGGCTGATCGCTGTCTACGACGGAATGCTGGGCGGGACCATGTATACCCTGAATTATGCCATGAACCATGGTGTGGAAACCGTCATTCTGGAACTGGAAATTGAATAGAAAACGAAGAACGGCAGTCCCGAAGGACTGCCGTTCGATTTTGCTTATGGATTGAATTAGCCCAGCTGAGCCTTGGCCAGCTCGGTCAGAGCGGTGAAGGCGGCCTTGTCGTTGACAGCCAGCTCGGCCAGCATCTTGCGGTTGATCTCCACATTGGCCTTCTTCAGACCGTTCATGAAGGTGGAGTAGTTCATGCCGTTCATCTTGCAAGCGGCGGAGATGCGGGTGATCCACAGGCGACGGAAGTCACGCTTCTTCAGGCGGCGGCCGGTGTAAGCGTAGGACAGGGACTTCATAACCTGCTCGTGAGCCATCTTGAAGTGCTTGCTCTTGGCACCCCAGTAGCCCTTTGCCAGTTTCAGGGTCTTATTTCTTCTCTTGCGCGTCATCATTGCGCCTTTAACTCTAGCCATTGTAAAAAGCCTCCTATGTTAACTTGACGTTGTGTTTCTTACTTGTAGAGGATCATGCGCTTGATAGCGGCCTCGTTGGTCTTGTCGGCATAAGTGGTGCCGCGCAGGTCACGCTTGAGCTTGGTGGTCTTGCCGTGGCCGTTGAGCAGGTGACGCTTTTTGGTCTGGGCGCGCTTGACCTTGCCGGACTTGGTCAGGGAGAAACGCTTCTTTGCACCGCTGTGGGTCTTGATCTT
>JAZOBG010000020.1:0-16065 GCA_045595865.1 Oscillospiraceae bacterium | reverse complement strand
TGAAACTGTCGCAGAATTCTGCGACAGTTTCTCATTTTTTGCTATTTACTTTTATTCTCCGGATGATATAATTGAAACAGTTTAGTACTTAACAATTAAATTCTCAACAAATGTGGCAGTGAGGAGAGTATTATGCGAAATGAGATGAACCGAGAACTTCTTCATTCTCTTTTTCGGCTCAAAAGCGCATTGAACACCGAGTTTGCAAAAGATACATCCTCGGTGGTCAAGGACGTCAGTTTGACTGAATATGTATTGATGCGTGAAATAGCGGAAAAGCGGGCTGATTTGACATCGATCGGGGAATACCTTGCCATTTCAAAATCTGCTGTATCTCAGATGTTGAGCGCCTTGGAAAAGAAAGGATATTTGACGCGAAGAATCAATGTAAAAAATCGCAGAAATATTGTTGTTAAACTGACCAAGGCTGGAAAAAACGCGCTTCGAGAGAAATCGAAAGAATTTAATGCACGATATGAATGCATCACAAACGATATTCATGAGGGCGATATAAAACAAATCATTAAGTTGATCGAGCGGCTGCAGGGTGCAATTGTCCACAATGCACTGAATCCGGGGTTGTGATACATATGGAACGTTTTTTAAAAGGGATCATTGTAGGTATCGGCGGTGTAGCGCCCGGATTGAGTGGGAGTGTACTGCTGATCATATTTGGTCTGTATAAAAAAACACTGGATGCGCTTGGATCACTTTTGAAGAATTTGAAAAAGAATATATGTTTTCTTCTTCCTCTAGTAGCCGGAATGTTTACCGGTGTACTCTTGTTCAGCCGGGTGATTGATTTCTTTTTGAATAATCATGAAATGCCAACGCGATTTTGTTTTTTGGGGCTGATCATCGGTACATTGCCCATGGTTTGGAAAGAGGTCAAAAAAGAAGGGTTTTCACGGAAATATATCATTCTGATCTTGTTGTTCACCGGATTGGGACTCCTGTTCTTTACGGTAAATCCTCAGGCATTTCCGCAAGTGACCGACCCGACATTGTTTCAGTCTGTTTTGCTGGGGGTAGCGGTTGCTGCAACGGCAATCATTCCCGGTGTCGATCCCGCTGTTTTGTTGTCCACACTTGGGTTTTACGAAATGTACGTTGGAGCACTCGCTGATTTTAAGATCAGCATTTTGCTTCCGATGATCGTTGGTCTGGCCGTCGGTGCAATTGTGATTTCTTATGGCATGAGCCTGCTGTTTAAACGGTTTTACACCGCAACTTATTCTGTAATCTTTGGTATTTTTCTCTCGATGATTCCGAATATGCTCAATGACAAGTGTGGTTTGGGATGGAATGGAACCAGTGTCATCTCGATTGTTCTTTTGCTAATTGGATTTGCAGTATCTTTTTATCTGGGCGATTTATCCAAACACAATCGATGCATAAAAGTGTGGCTGAAAAAAAGAGATGAGAGGGGATAAGCGCATGCTTAAATTGATTGGATTTTATGACTATACAGTGATTCTGACTTATTTGAGTGTCATGTCCGCGGTGATCGGAATGAATTTTGCTGCGAAGGGATCCTGCTCTGCAGCGGTTCTTTGTCTGCTGTTTTCCGGCGTATGCGATGCATTTGACGGAATTGTTGCCCGTTCCAAGAAAAACCGTACGGACGATGAAAAAGCCTTTGGTATTCAAATCGATTCACTTTGTGATGCCGTCAGCTTTGGTGTTTTCCCTGCTGTTATTTGTTATCATATGGGTGCAAACGGTACATTGGGAGTTGCCTGTATGATCGTTTATGTGCTGTGTGCAGTGATCCGCCTTGCCTTCTTCAATGTAATGGAAGAGAAGCGTCAACAGACAGAGGGCGGCTGCAATAAAACATATCGAGGACTTCCGGTTACATCCATTTCGATTATTTTTCCGGTGCTCTATTGCCTGAATTTCATCATTTCGGAACCTGCGTTCATTGCGGTGCTTCATGCTATGTTGGTTTTGATTGCATTTTTGTTTGTGCTGGATTTTGCAGTGAAAAAACCGGATTGGACAAAATTGTTTGTCCGAAAGCAAAAGGCTTCCTGTATCGATGAAGGCCGTGCTGTGTGAATGCGTTTTTGCCTCCAATGTAATACAAATTTAACATGAAAAGGGCACGGGATTCCGTGCCCTTTTCATGTTGAAAATCAGAAAAAGTGTTTGAAATCTCAATTTTGTTTTGTGGCCTTAAACTGTTGGTACGCAAAGAATTGAGCGATTTCTCAAAGCTATTTGTTACGCAGACATTTATACAAATGATTGACAAAATTAGTATTCGAGTTTATATTTGGAATGACCCGGATAAATACAAATAATTGGAGATGATCCTGTTATGAACTATGCATCCAGTTGGGATTTTACACTGGCAAACTATGATGCTGTATGGGCGTTTTTGGTTCAGCTTGGACTTTTGCTGCTGTTCCTGATGCTCGGTAATCTTCTGCGCAGATCGATTCCTCTGTTTCGAATGTGTTTGATTCCCTCTGCGCTTTTGGGCGGTGCTTTGCTGCTTATCGTGAATATTATCACCAAGCAGTTTAACTTTGTTTTGGTCGATAATCGACTAATGCAGGTTATTACATACCACTGTCTTGCTATCGGTTTTGCAGCCATGACATTGAAAACCGAGAAAAGCAACCATAAAACCAATCGCGCACAAATACTTGAGTTTGGCGCGCTGCAAGGCGGCACCTATATGCTGCAGGCTTTTGTTGGCCTTGGGATCACGCTGATCCTGTTCCTGCTGACCCGCTACGGTGATGATGTCGTCTCCTATATCTGCGGTTTGATCCTGCCTTTGGCATACGGTCAGGGTCCCGGTAATGCACTTAGCTGGGATATCAACTTTACCAACACCCCCGCTGCTCAGTTTGCTGGTAATGGTAGCTTCGGTTTGTCGCTTGCCTCCATCGGATTTGTTGTGGCCTCTGTGTTTGGCGTGCTGCATATCAACATCAGCAAAAAGCGCGGCGGTCTGTACGTGCGTAATGCCAAGCCCTCTGATGTAATTATCGACCCGACCAACCCCACCGGTGACGAGGTTCCCGATAACGAATCGGTGGACAAGTTTACCCTGCAGGCTGGATTTGTTGCTCTTGCTTATGCGATTTCCTTTGGATTTATGTGTCTGTTGGGTGTTCTTTCCGATTTTACCAACAGCATCGCATGGGGATTCAACTTCCTTTGGGCATCCTTGGCTGCCATGTTGATCAAAGCGATTGTGAAACCTCTGCGCAAGCATAAGGTAATGCATCGCGGTTACATCAACAATTATCAAATGGACCGAATCTCCGGTTTTGCCTTCGACCTGATGATCGTTGCCGGTGTGGCTGCAATTGAGATTAATGATATCAAAAACTACATTCTCCCCATTGTGATTCTGAGCGTTGTGGGAACTATCATTACATACATCTATATCCGCATGGTGTCAAAGGAATGTTTTAAGGGCTTTGAACATGAGTTCTTCCTGATGAGCTTTGGAACCTTGACCGGCACTGCTTCCAACGGTATGATCCTGATGAAAGAGGTCGATCCAGGTCTGCGCACTCCGGTTTCCAGCCTGTACATTCTCTCCAATTTCCCTGCGATGGTCATGATTGCTCCGCTTCTGTTCCTGTTGAGTTTTGCAGGACAGTCGCTGACGAATGCAGTGATCGCCTGTGCGATTTTCTTTGTGCTTTGGTTTGTTTACACTGTCTATCTGTTCCGCAGAAGAATTTTCAAGAAACGTTATGCAAATAAACCTGTTCCGGTTTGGACAGAAGAGACATAACAATTGGGGACGCCGTAAACGGCGTCCCTAATTAATTTATATTTGACTTTGACAGAAGAACGGCGCCGCAGTTAAACTGCAGCGCCGTTTTGAACATAACGCAATTAAGTTCTGAGATAATGCTTTACCAGTTCCTGCAGCAGCTCATCGCGATCCAGTTTGCGGATCAGAGAGCGGGCATTGTTGTGATTGGTGATGTAAGTGGGGTCTTCGGAAAGAATGTAGCCAACGATCTGGTTGATGGGATTGTATCCCTTTTCCAGCAGAGCATTGTAGACAGTGCTTAAAATTGCTTTGATTTCAGCACCGCGGTCCTGATGAAGAGAAAACTTGCGGGTATAATCCATTTCCATCGTTGATACACCTCCTGAAGGATGTTTAATATTTGCATCTATCATAACGCATACAGGGGGGAAAAGTAAAGGAAATCTTTTGTAAATTTACGAAATGTTAGAGTGTTGTAATATTAGCGCAGAACAGCGCCCAGCTCGGATTCCAGCAGAGCCAGAACGGAAGCCACATCCTCATCAGCCTCGGCTGCGGTCAGGCTGCGGTCATCGGCACGCAAGACCAGATTGAATGCGACAGACTTCTTGCCTTCGTCCACACCCTTGCCGCGATAGATGTCAAACAGGGTCACTTCCTTCAACAGACCCTTGGCGCCGCGGCGGATACAGTCGGACAGGGCTCCCACAGTGACCGCCTCATCACAGACCACGGCGATGTCACGGGTAACAGCGGGGAACTTGGGCAGGGGAGTGTACTCAGCATCGGGGCCCTGGCAGCAGCGGAGCTGCTCAAAGTCCAGTTCGGCGCAGAAGAACTTGGCGTCCACACCGAAATTCTGGGCAACCAGAGGATGGATCTGACCCAAACCGCCCACCTTACGTGCGCCGACATAAACTTCGGCATACTGGCCGGGGTGATAAGAAGGATTGTCCTGCACGGGAACAAACTCCATGTTTTCCACACGCAGATCTTTCAGAATGGCTTCCACAACACCCTTCAGGGCATAGAAGTCCATGTCTTCACCGTAGGCGCCCAGCGAGAGGACTTTGTTCTCAACGGCAAGTCCGTCCTCGCCGCCGGGAAGATAGATACGACCCACTTCATACAGTCTTGCTGCCTTGTTGCGGTAGTTGTAGTTGCGGGTCAGGATCTCCAGCATGGAGGGCAGAACGGTGGTGCGCATGATGGAAGTATCTTCACCAAGAGGATTGAGGATCTTGAACGACTCACGCTTGGAGGCATTTTCGGGCCAGCGGATCTTGTCGTAATAGGTGGGGGAAATAAAGGAGTAGGTGATGATCTCGTCAAAGCCGAAGGAACGACACATTTCGCCCAGACGGCGCTCCAGCTGCTGTGCGGGGGAGTAGCCGCCCAAAGTGGTTTGACCCTTCATCAGGGTGCAAGGGATGTTGTTATAGCCGTAGAAACGGGCGACTTCCTCGGCCAGGTCGGCCATGCGCAGCACATCGGCGCGGTAGGAAGGAACGGTCACCTGGTCGCCTTCTACCTGGAAGTCCACGCTCTTCAGGATGCGGACCATTTCCTCGGCGGGTACATCGGTACCCAGCAGAGCGTTGATCTTTTCGGGTTCCAAAGTCAGCACGGTGGGATGGGGAACATGGTTCAGGATATCAATGACGCCGTCCACTACTTCACCGGCGCCCAGCAGTTCGACCAGTTCACAGGCACGGTCAACGGCGGGCATGGTGTTCATGGGATCCAGACCCTTTTCAAATTTGGCGGAAGCCTCGGTACGCATACCCAGAGACAGAGCGCCCTTGCGGATGCAGGTGCCGTCAAAGCAGGCGGACTCGAAGACCACATCAGTGGTGTCTTCCACGATCTCGGAATTCATGCCACCCATGATGCCGGCCAGACCGACTGCGCGGGTTTCGTCAGCGATGACCAGATGGTCAGCGGTCAGCTTGCGAACATTGCCGTCCAGAGTGGTCAACTCTTCGCCGTCCTCGGCGCGGCGGACAATGATTTTGCCGCCCTGAACATAGCGATAATCAAAGGCGTGCATGGGCTGTCCGTACTCAAGCATAACGTAGTTGGTAATGTCAACGATGTTGTTGATGGGGCGCACGCCCATGGCGCGCAGGCGGTCACGCATCCACTTGGGGGAGGGAGCGATCTTGACGTTGCGAACCATGCGGGCGGTGTAGCGGGGCACCAGATCATCGGCAGGGGTCTCAACATCCAGCAGGTCGATCAGGCAGCCTTCGGCGCCGCCCTTAACCTCGGGTTCGTGCAGCTTTAGCTCGCCACCGAAAGTGGCAGCGGCTTCACGGGCCAGACCGATGACCGACAGGCAGTCGGGGCGGTTGGGGGTGATCTCGAATTCCACCACTCGGTTATTCAGACCGATGGCAGTACGAATGTCTTCGCCCAGAGTCAGATCCTGCATCTCGGGGTCATGATTCAACACGAAAATACCGTCTTCAATGGCGTAGGGGAAATCATGAGTGGTCAGGCCCAGCTCCTTCAGAGAGCACAGCATACCGTTGGAGGTCTCACCGCGTAGCTTACCGGCCACAATATGCACGCCGCCGGGCAGCCAGGAATCGTCCATGGCCACGGGAACGATGTCACCCTCGGTCAGATTCTGTGCGCCGGTGACGATCTGCACGGGAGAGCCGGCGCCCACATCCATCTGGCAGATCCACATGTGGTCGGAGTCGGGGTGGCGAACCAGGGACAGCACCTTGCCCACGACGACGTTCTTGATCTCTTCGCCCTCGATCTCGGTCACTTCGACCTTGGAACCGGAGAGGGTCATAGCCTCGGCAAAATCCTTGTCGGAGGCGCTCACTTCTACAAATTCATTGAGCCATTCACGGGAAAGATTCATTACGTGTGGCCTCCTTTCTTAAAACTGTTCCAGGAAACGGATGTCATTTTCGAAGATCAGGCGCAGGTCGGCGATCTTGAAGCGGCGCATGGCGGTGCGCTCAAGGCCGATGCCGAAGGCCCAGCCGGAATACACTTCGGGGTCGATGCCGGCCATCTCCAGAACGCGAGGATGGATCATACCGGCACCCAGCAGCTCAATCCAGCCTTCACCCTTACAGGTGGGGCAGCCAACGCCGCCGCACTTGTGACACTGAACGTCCATTTCGCAGGAGGGTTCGGTGAAGGGGAAGTGATGGGGACGGAAACGGGTCTTGGTACCCTCGCCGTACAACTGCTCGACAACAGTGTTCAGGGTTCCCTTCAGGTCGGCCATGGTGACACCCTTGTCAATGACCATGCCTTCCACCTGATGGAACATGGGGGAGTGGGTTGCATCCACCTCGTCTTTGCGGTACACGCGACCGGGAGCCAAAATACGGATAGGCAGTTCCATGGAGTCCATGGCGCGTACCTGCATGGGAGAGGTCTGAGAGCGCAGCATAACGCGGCTGTCTTCGTCAAAATAGAAGGTATCAGACCAGTCACGGGAGGGATGGCCTTCTTCGGCATTCAGACGGTCGAAGTTGTTTTCGGCAAATTCGACCTCGGGACCGTCCAGAATGGTAAAGCCCATGCCCACAAAGATATCCTTGATTTCGTCCAGTGCGATATACATAGGATGCTTGTGGCCGACCTTCATTTCGGTGCCGGGAATGGTCACGTCCAGTGTCTCTTTGGCCAGCTGATCAGCCAGAGCCTTTTCAGCCAGAACAGCAGCCTGAGATTCGATGGCCGCTTCCAGCGCAGCGCGAACGTCGTTGGCCACCTGACCCATGACGGGACGCTCCTCGGGAGACAGTTTGCCCATCTGCTTCAGTACGGCGGTCAGTTCGCCTTTCTTGCCAAGATACTGAACGCGGACGGCATCCAGCTCGGCGGCCGCCTGCGCGCCCTGAATGGCCTCTAAAGCGGTGCTTCGAATGGCTTCTAACTGTGTTTTCATATTTATGAACTCCTTTGTATAAACGGATTGTTTATTCCATGAAATTACTTAACGGGTTATTCATCGAAACGTTGTAACGCGGCAACTTGTAAAGACCGTTGCTGATGTCAGCTTGGTGAGGTACGGTTGTCAGTGTAATCAAAAATTGTTCTTCCAAGTATTCATCTGCCCACGGATCGGTTACTCCATAGGGATAAGCAAACAGCTGCACAGGTCCTCCGAGGTTTTTCTCGATTAAATCAACACTGGTTTGAATGTCCTGCAAAATTCTTTCATCATACTCTTCGCGGCTCTCGTTTTCATCGTGAACGATTCCTTTTGTATAGAGGTTATGTGCCTGATGGGTGTGTGCACCAAATTCAATTAAACCAGATTGAGCCATCTCGCGGCACATCTCCCAACTCCACCATGTGCCATCACCAATCTGACTTGTGATAATAGAAATAACGGCCTTTGCCTGAAATTCCTTAAACAGAGGGTAAGCAATTTGATAGTTACTTGCGTAACCGTCATCTAATGTGATCATAACTGCTTTTTCAGGTAATTCGGCACCCGAAATAAGTTCACTTGGCAGGATGGTTGTATAGCCGTTGTCGGCCAACCACTCTAAATCCGCTCGCAAGCGGCTTTCGGTTAGTGTCCACGGATTGCATTCAGTTCCATCGGGGACAAAGTGGTGATACATCAAAATGTAAAGTTTTGTGTTATTACTCGGAGTAGGTTCTGGTGTAGGTTCTGGTGTAGGTTCTGGTGTAGGTTCCGGAGTGGATTCCGGCGTAGGTTCTGGTGTAGGTTCCGGAGTGGATTCCGGCATAGGTTCTGGTGTAGGTTCCGGAGTGGATTCCGGCGTAGGTTCTGGTGTAGGTTCCGGAGTGGATTCCGGCGTAGGTTCTGGTGTGGGCTCTGGCGTAGGTTCCGGCGCAAGTTCCAGAGTGGTTTCTGAAGTAGGATCAGTTTTAGTTTCAGGAGATGACCCAAGTGTCGGCTCCAACATAGAAGGTGAGGGCGGAGTAATTTCGTTATTTTGACTCGACTGTTGTGCGCAGGAGGTTAAAAGAAGAAGTGTTACAAGTAATATCAATAAAAAGTGTCCTGTTTTTTTCATAGAATCATCCTTTCACGAATGAATAGTTTCGGGGGCAACAAAAAAGCCCTTCATCCCTGTATATTGGGACGAAAGGCAAACCTTCCGCGGTACCACCCGCATTCTCACATAAAGTGAGCACTCATACCCCTATAACGGAGGGTATCCGGCCATGTCTCCATGGCGGCTCCTGGGCGAACCAAACCGGGCGTTCCGCAGTCTGGCTTTCAGCCGGTGACCAGACCTCTCTTGGCGGCGTTTCGCGGTTATTTTCCCATTCATAGCCGATAACATTACACATTTATAACATAGAATCCGTAGAAAAGCAAGGATAAAATCTTCCCGTTTCGCCGAAAGGAACGCGAAACGGGAAGAAAAAGATTCAGGCCGAAACAGAGTGTTGTGGGTTCTTGGACAGAGAAATAGGAGTGAAATCAACCTTTCGGTATAGCCAGGCACCAACCAACAGAATAAGAAAATTGCTGATGACCATGGCATACCAAATGCCGCTGCTGCCAAGGTTGGTCAGCAGTTTAAAAATCAAAAGCAGGGGAAGGCGAATGACCCACAAACGGGCTGAGGACAGAATCATAGCATAACGTGTCTTACCTGCACCGTTGAATATACCAAGATAATTCTGGAACAGCGCCATTAGCGGTTGGGTCAGAAGAGTCCAGAATACATAAACGGTTGCAAAAGACTGGGTCAGGGGATCATTGGTCAGCAGAGAGACCAGCCATTCCCGGAAGGGAAGAAGAATCAGACACCCCGCAATGGAAACGATCAGGCCCATGTTGCGGCTGACTTTGCAGGCCTTTCGGGCGCGCAGAGAATTACCGGCGCCAATATTTTGTCCCACATAGGCAGCGAGAACAGAACCAAGGGCGAACACCGGCATCAGAAGCAAACTGGCGATCTTATTGCCGATGCTGAAGGCTGCGGTAACTTCATCGCCGTAGCTGACAACGACCATCTGAAGGACAAGGAATCCAAGGGAAGAAAGGGCCTGACTGCCTGCGGCGGGGAGCGAGATTCGGATCAGATTCTTTGTTTCAAAGGGACGGAAACGAAGTGCGCTGCGCGTCAGATGAAGCGACTGTTTTTTGGAAAACAGCAGATACAGACAGACCGGAGCGATTGCAACCTGTCCGATCATGGTTGCAAGACCGGCGCCAAAGGCGCCCATACCCATGCCACGCACAAAAAGGGCGGTCAGGACAATGTTGATCACGATGGAGATGATGGACAAATAAACCGGTGTGGACGTATCTCCTTGCGCCTGGCGGACCGCCTGAAAAGTGCCGAAGATGAAGAAGGCAAGCATCTCAAAAGACCGGATGCGCAAATACTCAACGGCACAGGTGTGAGCGGCTCCTTGCGCACCGATAATAGTCATCGCGGTGGGGGCGATGAAGTAAGTGATTATATTGACCAGAATGCCAAGGACAACGGAAAGAAGAAACAGAACACCGGCGTTTTCCCGCGCTTTTTCCTGCGTTCCTGCGCCAAGCAACTGGCTGATGACCGCAACACCAGCTACGCTGAAGCCGACCTGGAAGGACTGTAGAATACTGAACGGGGGCCACGCGGAGGAAATGCCGGCCTGTGCGGCAACCGAATCAGGGATCTGCCCAATAAAATAGGTGTCCACCATGTCATTAAAAGCGCGCAAAAAATTGGCGCCGAAAATGGGCAACGCAAGGATGAGAAAGGATTTATATAGATTTGGTTCACGCAGGAGCAAACCGGCCCGGTCTTTTTTCATGTGAAAGCCTTCTTTATATTCAGATCAATGCACAATTATCATATCACTATTTTAACGAATTGGGAAGAGAATTCAATTGCAAAGCAGAACAGGAACTCTTATAATAGAAACAAAGTATGAGTATGGTAGGTGGAGAACCCATGAAGCTGTTTACAGCCGCACAAATGAAGGAGATTGACCGCATCGCCATTGAAGAGCGCGGGATTCCGTCTACTCTCCTGATGGAGCGTGCTGCCAAGGCGGTTGTCAAAGAGGTGCTTGCTCTTCCTCTTCCCGGACCAAAGAGAGGGGCGTCCTCGATAGCGTTTATTACATCTTCCAAGAATGGCCGCAAGCCTTCAAAGGAAGAGCTTGCTCAAATGGAAAAGAAATATTGGGCAACCAAGCAGAGATCTGCTGTCGTCTATTGCGGTCCTGGTAATAACGGCGGCGATGGAATTGCCGCGGCAAGACTTTTGCTGCGGGAAGGCTGGCAGGTCAAATGTATGTTGGTGGGCAAGCGGGATAAAATGACCGAAGACAGCCGTGAAATGGAGCGCCGTCTGATCGAAGCGGGCGGCGTATTGGAGGATTTCGATCCCGAGAAGTGGTTTGAATATACCGGTGACGTGGCCATTGATGCCTTGTTCGGTATCGGCCTGAACAGTGAACTTCGCCCGGATGCGCTCAAGGCAATCCGGAATATGAAAATGGCACATTGGATCGTTTCTGCAGATATACCCAGTGGCGTCCATGCTGACACAGGAACGGTTTTTGAGCAAGCGGTAAAGGCTGATGTGACGGTAACTTTTTCGGCAGGGAAGCCCGGCCTTTATGTGGGTGATGGTGCGATCCATGCAGGGCGTGTCGTGATCGCTGACATTGGAATTCCGCAGGACCTGTTGGAAAATGGCTGCGGCGTAATGGTCACGCCAAAGCCGGAACTGCGCCGTCGGAAACGGGGTGCACACAAAGGAAACTTTGGAAAGCTGTTTATTCTTGCGGGCAGCGTGGGATATACCGGCGCACCTGTGCTTGCGGCACGTGCAGCCGTGCGTTCGGGCGCAGGACTTGTTACCCTTGCAGTGCCGCAGGAGATTTATTCTATCGTTGCCGTGAAATGTGATGAGGCAATGGTCTGGCCCTGGTCGGATCGTTATGAAGACATTCTTGAGAAGGCAAAAGCCTGTGATTTGGCTCTGATCGGCCCGGGATTGGGGCAGAGCGAACAGGCGGAAATGCTGGTTCTGTCGCTGCTGCGCGATCTGACCTGTCCGGTGATTCTTGATGCGGATGGTCTAAATATCGTTGCGCGGCATATAGATGTTTTGGACAAACGGGAAAGAATGACTATTCTGACACCGCACGACGGAGAGTTCTCTCGATTGTCCGGCTGTACGTTGCCCATTGATGACCGTCTGAATGCGGCCAGAGATTTTGCCCAAGCACATCACTGTATCTTGGTGTTGAAAGGTCATCGAACCATTACATCTGTTTGGAATCGCATTTGCATGGTCAACACCACGGGTAATCCCGGTATGGCTCGGGGAGGTGCCGGGGATGCATTGGCCGGTCTGATGGCGGGATTGTCGGTCCAACGCAATGTAAACAATCCTGCATTTCTGGACTGCGTTCCCGATGCAGTCTGGCTCCATGGGCGGGCCGGAGATCTTGCTGCGGGGGACAAGGGTGAGTACGGCATGAACATCGGGGATCTGATCGAGCAGATCCCCTACGCCATGAAGGAGTGCGAACAGGAGGCATAAAATCGTGCGCAGACGGATTTGCGCACTAATGATGACCCTCGTTCTGCTGACCGGCTGCAGCGGAAGAGGACAACATGCAGGACAATCTGCAGAGGAGTTGGCATTAAGTATTCGAACCGAGTACCTGGCCATGTCGGTCTGTGAGACAACGGTTGATATTACTGCCGATTACGGACAACGGGTGTATGAATATTCTATGGAAGTTTTCTGGCAAAAGAATGGTGAAACGCGCCTTACCGTTACTGCGCCGGATAGCATTGCGGGCATTACTGCACGCATTCGGGATGGGAACTCCTTTTTGGAATATGATGGGGCGAGTATGGAAACCGGCATTTTGTCCGGCACAGGGCTGTCACCCATTGAAGTGGTTCCTGCTGCGCTGAACTATATTCTGTCCGGCTATATCGCAGAATGTGATTTCGAAACGACAGATGAGCGTGAATTACTCTGGTTTTGCTGCCGGGATCCGGAATCAGAACCGGGCGTTGGGACAGAAGCGGAATTCTGGTTTGATACCCAAAGCCATGCACTGACACAGGCGGAGATCCTGTCTGACGGATACTGCGTTATCCGTTGTATGTTTCAGGAATTTACAATGGAGTAGAGATAGAAGGTACAAATGATGAATCAAGCCACAAAGCGAACCTGGGCAGAGATCGATCTGTCCAATTTGGAACATAACTATCTGGCCCTGCGGGGGATGCTTCCCCGCGGGTGCCGTTTTTTGGGTGTTGTAAAAGCCAATGCTTACGGCCACGGAGCGATTCCGGTTGCAAAAAAACTGGTTGAATTAGGAGCGGAATATCTTGCCGTTGCCTGTTTGGATGAAGCTGTTGAGCTTCGTCAGGCAGGTATTTCTGCTCCCATTCTGATTCTTGGACCCACGCTGCCTGATTTTGTGGACGAGCTGCTGGAGTTTGATCTGACGCAGACGGTGCAGGATTTTGCACTGGCGCAGGCGCTGTCTGATGCGGCGGTCCATGCACATAAGACGATAAAAATTCATATCAAAGTGGACACCGGTATGTCTCGTTTGGGTTTTTTGTGCAGCGAAGATGTTGTGGATGACTCGGTGGCAGAGATTGTAAAGGTGTGCTCCTTGCCGGGGTTGGAGCACGAAGGGTTCTTCACCCATTTTGCCAATGCTGATGGCGACGAAGCGTATACAATGCTCCAGTTCACCCGGTTTATAGATGTACTGGACAAGCTTTCTGTGCAAGGTGTCGAATTTAAAATCCGCCATTGCGCGGCGAGCGCTGCCGTGTTAAACTATCCATGCACCCATCTGGATATGGTTCGTCCCGGTATTGCTCAATACGGCCATTACCCGGATCCTACCTGCGAAGGATTGGATGGCCCCGGCTTAATTCCGTTGATGACGGTTAAGACCCGTGTGATCGCCCTTCGGGAGTTGAAGAAGGGGACAAGTATCAGCTACGGCTGTACCCACGTTTTAACACGTGATTCCCGCGTTGCAGTTTTGCCCGTCGGATATGCCGACGGACTGGAGCGTCTGTTGTCCAACCGGGGCGAGGTTTTGGTTCATGGAGTGCGCGCTCCTATACTGGGCCGCGTATGCATGGATCTCTGTATGGTTGATGTTACGGAAATTGCCGAGGTGTGTGTCGGAGATGAAGTAACTGTATTCGGTCCGGAACTTCCTTTGGAAGAAAAGGCTGACGCGGTGGGTACCATTCAGTACGAGATGCTTTGCGGTATTTCCCGTCGTGTTCCGAGAGTTTACATCAACTGATGTCGAACCCATTTTTTCTCGCGTCATAGAATGAAACGGGAGAGTAAGCAGGGCCGGCGGCGGTGCTGCATGGAAATTTTTTGGTGCGGGTATAGTTCCCGTCGTCCCGTGGGAAAATGATAGTGGCTTGACCGCCTTGGTTTGCGGTCAGGTAACTATGTATTCCGGCGGAGTGTGAGCATTGTGGACAATAGTGTAAAACGAGGCGACATTTTCTACGCGGACTTAAGTCCGGTAGTCGGCAGTGAGCAGGGAGGAGTCCGTCCTGTTCTGATCGTTCAGAATGATACCGGAAACCGGCACAGCCCTACAGTGATCGCTGCAGCCATTACTTCGCAGACCGGAAAGGCAAAGCTGCCGACACATATTGAGTTGGAAGCGATGAGCTGTGGTTTGCCGAAGGAATCGGTAATTCTACTTGAGCAGATTCGTACATTGGATAAACGTCGTCTGCGTGAACGGATGGGCAGATTGGATGACGAAAGAATGCACCGCGTGGATTCTGCGATCGCAGTCAGTTTTGGGCTGCATCCCGAAACACTGGTGTAAGTAATTTTTGATATGCTGTCCCGGCATCCTTGTCGGGGCAGCGAGATCTGGAGGTACATAAGATGAAACGACCGAATCGAATTGCGGCAGCATTTGGCGCCATTATTCTGGCATCTGTTACATTGGTTGGAGCGTTTTCCGCTGCGGCAACCGGAGGCGATCAAACTGATCCCCTGATTACCCTGAGCTATTTGACTCAAGTGGTCAAACCTGAACTGATGAGTAAGGTTGATGATCAGGTGGCTGCCAATGAGCAGGAACTGCTCAATAAAGTGAATTCTGCCATTGACGGTTATACAAAAGAAATGGAATCCGCACTTGGCGGAACGACCGGAGACGGGGCTGTTTACACTTTGATTGAGTTGTCCAAAGGCGAGCTTCTTTGTCCTGTCACCGGAGGAGAAATTATGCTGCGTGCCGGAACAGCGGTTGTTTTGTCAGGTTCTGCCCCGGTGCTTCATAATGTTACATCGGGTGCTGCAGTGGGCATCGGCGGCTCCTTACAGGTCAATAATCTGTATGTTGTTCCGCTGGAAGGAGCAGTGATCTCGGCAACGACAGACTGCACTGTGCTCGTGCGAGGAGAATTTGTTGTCGTCTGATCGCAAAGAGAAATACATAAAAGAGGTAATTCATTCATGAATCAGTTTTCCCGCAAAGGGTGGCTGGCTGTTATTGCCTGCGCACTTGCCACGTTTAATTCCGGTGCACTCTTTTTCGGCTATCCCGGTATCATGACCCCTTATTGGCGTGATTTGCTTCAAGTGGATGCCGGTGCTACCGGTTTGATTATGACCTTTGCCTGTCTAGGCGTCGGATGTCTGACGTTGGTATCCGGTTCGATTCATCCGAAAATCGGAACTCGTTGCAGCTTTTTTATCGGAACCATTATTTTGTTTGTTTGTATGGTGGTTGCCAACCAGATCAAAAACATTTGGCTGGTGTATATCTGGGCTTTTTTGAACGGCGCAGGCACGGGATTTATCTATGGCCCTTCGCTGACCACGGTTCAGCATTGGTTTCCGCAAAGACGCGGTCTTGCAACCGGCATTGTAAACCTGTTCTTTGGAACCTCTGCGGCAGTGATGTCTCCGGTTTATACTTTGCTGCAGAATGGTCTGGGCTACAAGAAAATGAACTATGTGGTTCTGGCCATGATCGTCATCATCAATTTGCTTGCGCTGTTGTTTGCGGAACTGCCTGACCGCACAAAGCTGACGGAGGAAGAGAAGAAGGGCCAACAGGAGATTTTGGATAAGATGCGTCAGCAGGCTGATGCGAAAGGTCCGACCCTTGCATCCAAGGACTACACCGTGAAGGAAGCGCTTAAGACACGTGGTTTCTGGGCCGTATGGTTTGCCTGGGTGTTTGTGGGTGCTGCCGGGATTTCCATGGTCAGCCAGGGTGGCAACTTTGCGACATCCATTGCGCTGCCCAGCGTGGTTGTTATCACTGCATTCAATCTTACCAATGGTATCGGCCGCATTGTGGCCGGTTCG
>JAZOBG010000019.1:0-8224 GCA_045595865.1 Oscillospiraceae bacterium | reverse complement strand
TAGCCGAGGCGGGGAATGTTTCCCACGCAGCCATCGGCAGCAAGCGTGCCGCCGCCCTGTACGGACTGGACATTCTGGCTGAGAACATCAACTTCAATGAAAGCAATTTTACCCGCTTCGTGGTGGTCTCTCCCGTCATGGAGCGCCGCGCCGGCGCCGACAAAATCAGTGCCCTGTTCACCCTGCCCCACAAGAGCGGCACCCTGCACCGCATCCTGTCGGTCTTTTCGGTGGCCGGACTGAATTTGATGAAACTGGAATCCCGCCCCGTGGCGGGCCGCAACTGGGAGTACCTGTTCTTTCTGGACTTTTCCGGTGATCTGGATGCGCCCGAAATGGACGGCATCATCCGGGAACTGACCCAGACCGCCGACGGCTTCCGGGTGCTGGGCAACTACAAGGCCTGTGGAGACGGATTATGAACAACATTGTACTGATCGGCATGATGGGCTGCGGCAAATCCACCGTCGGTTCCCTCCTGTCGGAACGGCTGGAACGGACCTTGGTGGACACCGATGCCCTCATCGAGCGGCGGGAAGGCCGCTCCATCAGCGAGATTTTTGCCACAAACGGCGAAGATTACTTTCGCAATTTGGAATTGACCCTGTCCGAAGAACTGGGACAGGAACAGAACCTGATCATCGCCTGCGGCGGTGGACTGCCCCTGCAAAGCGCCTGCATGACCGCTCTAAAGCAAACGGGCACGGTGATCTGGCTGTGCCGTGACCCCGGTAAAACCTACGACACCATGGACACGACCGACCGCCCGCTGGCACAGCAGGGCCGGCAGGCCTTTCTGGACCGATTCGCCCAACGGGAGCCGGTCTACCGCCAATGGGCGGACCTCATCATTGAGGACTTTTCCTCCCCCGAAGTCACTCTCAACAACATTCTGGAGGCATTGCAATGCGAATTCTGATTCTGAACGGCCCCAATCTGAACCTGCTGGGTCTGCGGGAGCCGGGCATCTACGGCACCGAAACTTACGAATCCCTGTGCAGCCTGTGCAAACAGCACGGCGAGGCCAAAGGCGCACAGGTGGCCTGCTTCCAGTCCAATCACGAAGGCGATCTGATCGACATGATCCACGGCGCCATGGGTGTGTACGACGGCATTGTGTTCAATCCCGGCGCCTACACCCATTACAGCTACGCCCTGCACGATGCCCTCAAGTCGGTTAGCGTCCCCTGCGTGGAGGTACACATTTCCGACATTCAGACCCGGGAGGAATGGCGCCGTGTTTCGGTCACTGCCCCCGCCTGCGTCAAGCAGATCTGCGGCATGGGCCTGCAGGGCTATCTGATGGCCATGGACCACTTCCTGGGTGAATAACATGAAAAAACTCTGCGTCATCGGAGACCCGGTGCTCCACTCCAAATCCCCCCTGATCCACAACACTATGATCGAGGTGCTGGGTCTGGACTATGACTATGTCTGCCAGCCGGTCAAGCGGGAGGAACTGCCTGCTTGGCTGAAGCGCGTCCGTGCCGAGGGCTGGGCCGGCTTCAACGCCACCATGCCCCACAAGGAGGCACTGGTTCCCTTCATGGACGAGCTGGACGAGGATGCCAGACTGTACGGCGCGATCAACACAGTCTGCTATCGAAACGGCAAACTGTACGGTTTCAACACCGACGGCGGCGGCTTTGCCCGGGCGCTGACCATGCAGGGTATTCCCATCAAAGGCACCCGATTCGCCCTGCTGGGCGCCGGCGGCGCCGCCAAGGCAGTGGCACTCAAACTGGTTCAGCAGGGCGCCGGTCATGTGACGATCTGCAACCGCACGGTGGAAAAGGCGGCCGCACTGGCTGTTCACGCCCCCGAGATCATATCGGTCACCGGATTTTCTTTGGAAGAACTATCTGCCGCCTGCAATCGGTGCGATGTGCTCATTCACTGCACCAATCTGGGCATGGCAGGCTCGCCCAAATTCGACACTCTGGACTTTGTAGACAGTCTCCCTTCCGGAGTTCCCGTGTGCGATTTGATCTATCATCCCCTGAAAACCGAATTGCTGGCCCGTGCCGAGGCAAAGGGTCACCCCGTTATGAACGGCCTTCCCCTGCTGATCCATCAGGCCATTCTGGCTCTGGAACACTTCACACAAACCGAAATTGACGCCGCCGCCATACTTCCTCTGGTGGAAGCGGCGCTGGCCAACACAATAGAAACCGAAAAGGCAAGGTGAGCGTATGGCAAAATTTACGATTATTGACACTGCATTATGGGATGTTCCCCGCAACGAGATCATACAGGCCGAAACACCGGAAATTTACAAAGCCAACCTTCCTTTGACCATTCCCGGTTTCGTCGTGTTGATCCAGGACGACAAAATCGGCAACATCCTGTGGGACACCGGCATTGCCGTGGACTGGGAAACCACCTGGCCGGAACAGTTCTTCCGGGACTATTCGTTCCACTCCTTCAACCGTCTGGACGACAAGCTGGCTCAGCTGGGCCTTTCTGTGGATCAAATTGACCTTTTGATCTGCTCCCACCTGCACTACGACCACGCAGGCAATGTCAAGCTGTTCCGAAACACCAAAGCCGGTCAAAAAATTCTGATCAGCGAGGCAGAGGCTCACGAAGCCTTTGTGAAAACGGCCATGAGCCCCGACGGAGTCTCCGGTGCATATTTCCGCAACGAACTGATCATGGACGGCATCGGCTACCGGACCATTTCCGAAAACACATGGCTTTCGGACGATGTTTTCCTGTTTATCCAAAGGGGCCACACTCCGGGCGTGATCGGGCTTCTTGTAAAAACCGAGGAAAACGGATATTATATGTTCCCCTCGGATGCCGTCTATTCCAAGCTGAATTTCGGTCCCCCGGTGGTCCTGCCCGGACTGTGTGTGGACCCGGATTCCTATCGCAAAAATGTGGAGTACCTGCAGGAACTTCAAAAAACATACGACGCCACCATCGTCTTTGCTCACGATACCGAGGATTTCAAGCAATGGAAGCTGTCTCCCTACCGTTACGAATAAGCGAAACGCCGGGTTTCCCCGGCGTGTCTTTTCATTCTCCCTTATATTTTTTCCGGGTGGCGATACCGCCCCGGATATGCCGTTCCGCCTTGTTTTCCTCCAGAACCTCCTTGACCTGAAGGTACAGCGGCTTATTGAAGGTGGGCAGGCGTTCCACCAGATCTTTGTGTACACTGGACTTGGATATGCCGAATTTGGCGGCGGCGGCGCGCACCGTCGCCCGGTTTTCTATGATGTAAAGGGCCAATTGGCCCGCCCGCTCTTCGATGTTCCCTTTCAACCGGCAACACTCCCCGCGATTCAAAGTCCTGAAACAACTGTATGCGGGTAGCGCCACGGTTATGAAATTCAGTTTTCAAAGCAGAGCTTCCAGTCTTCCCGCATGGGGTAGATCGACAGTCGGTCGCCGTCCAGATCCTCCCGATGGAGGTCCACAGCGTGAATGCGGCTGCCCCCGTAAGTGCTGTAATAGTAAATCCCCCTGTCGGTATTGCAGCAGGAGGAATAGACCGTCCGCTCAAGGCCGCCGTCCTGCAGCACCACACAGCCGCGCTGCTGGGCTACGCTGCCCAGGATGTGGAAAAACTGGCTGACCCGTTCCTGCTCGCTGTCACCGCAGACCGAATTGAGCCGCACAAAGGCGGCACACACAAAACGGGACTGGGAGGACAGATCACCGGGCAGGCCCATGGCCCCCATACCCCGGCTGATGGCTTGCAGTTCCACCTCCGGCGCAAACCGATTGACGGCCGGCTGATTTGACAGGCCCATATAATTGCACAGGTTCCACATCTGCACCGGAAAAGGCGGTTCGTTGGTCAGCACGCCAACCGGATTTTCGTGGATGCGCAGTCCCTCCCGGACACATTCCACCGTCAGACTTCCGCTGCGGTCGGAAACCATCCAGTGCAGAGGGGTCAGGGGAAATTTTTCGCTGAAGGCGATCTCGGTCAGATTCACCCGCTCCAACAGCCGCCGCGCTTCGGACAGGTTGGCGCACCGACCCAGCACCCACGGGATAAACTCAAAGGGCGTGATGTTATCCTTGCCGGAAACCGGCTGCTTGTAATCGGTACTGACCGGAAAATTCAGTCCGGCCATGCTCAGTCCCTTTTCGTTGGTGGCATCGTAGTAGAGGGGGTACCCCTCCTCCACATGAGCCACGCCGATGAGGGCATAATGATTGTCCAATGTCACGCCACAGCGAAAGACAAAGGGAACATTGCGCGGCGTGACCGTCACAGTCTCGTTATAGGAATACTCCAGATCCAGATTGCGCCCGAAATAATGATCACCCTTCAAAAATGATACTGCCGTGCACATACCGACACCTCCGTTGTGTTATTATGTCCGCTGCGTTGACTTTTCCTCCCCAGCATTGTAGACTAATTTTGTAAACTGAAACGAAAGTAGGGATTTTTCCATGCTTCATATTTACTGCGGCGACGGAAAGGGCAAAACCACCTGTTCCATGGGTCTGGCCGTCCGGGCTGCCGGACACGGGCACCGCGTGGTGGTGGCCCAGTTTCTGAAGTGCGGCAACAGCGGCGAGCGCACCGTTCTGGAGCAGCTTTCCAACGTGAACTGCCTTCCGGTACCCGAGATCACCAAGTTCGTCTTCGCCATGACCGAGGAGGAAAAGGCCGCCACCCGCGCCCAAATGACCGATCTTCTCCGCCGGGCCATTGCGGAAAGCCGTAACGCCGATCTGCTGGTGCTGGATGAGCTCAACGCCGCCATTTCCACCGGCATGGTGGCGCCGGAGGATGTGCTGACCTTTCTGGACAGCCGCCCCGAACAATTGGAGGTGGTCATCACCGGCCGCGACCCCGTCCCTGAACTGCGTGAGCGCGCCGATTACATCACCGAGATGACAAAGGTCAGACACCCCTTCGACAAGGGGCAAACTGCCCGCAAGGGCGTAGAGTGGTGATTCCATGCCCTGTGGTATCATAATTCTCGGTCTGAACGGAAGCGGAAAAACCACGGTTGGTCGAGAACTGGCACAGTTGCTGAACTATAAACGGATGGATGTGGAAGACTATTATTTCCCCGCTTCAGAAACACCGTTTGCCACACATCTCACCAAAGAAGAGGTTCAGCAACTGATATGGAGTGATATTTGCACATACGGCAATTATGTGCTTTCTTCGGTCAACTGTGACTGGGGCGAACAAATTATTAGCACCCTTCAGCTTGCAGTTTTCTTGTCCGCTCCACTTGAAGTCCGCTTGGCCCGAATTAAACAACGTGAATTTGCACGCTTTGGCCCTCGTGTTCTGGAGGGCGGTGATATGTATGACACGCAACACAGGTTCCATAATTTTGTCGCATCCCGCCAGGAAGAGCCAATAAAGCAGGCCGTTTCTTCACTCCCTTGTCCTGTTCTGGAAACGGATTCCACCATGTCTATTAAAACCATTGTCCGGCAACTTTACGATTATTATCAAAAAACGCAGATGTAATCGTGCTTCCGCCCGGTCAGCTTTCTGATCGAAGCACTGGACGAGGACGCCGATTCACCCATAGGTTGACAAAACGGTAAACCAAAGCTATACTTTGGTTTACCGTTTTCTTTTGGAGGTTGACCATGGACGCACCTGCAAGGACAAGTGAAAAAACCCGAAGCATGGTGTATGTCGCCCTGTTTGCCGTTCTGATGGCGGTTTGTGCGTGGATCAGCGTACCGGCGGTGGTGCCCTTTACCATGCAGACCTTTGCCGTTTTTCTGTCAGTGGGTGTTCTGGGCGGGCGCAAAGGCACCCTCGCCATTGTGGTGTATATCCTGATGGGCGCGGTGGGTATGCCTGTGTTTTCCCACTTTACCGGCGGTTTGGGGGTCCTGTTTCAGACCACCGGCGGGTACATTCTCGGCTTTCTGCTGACCGCCCTGATCCAATGGGGCGCGGAATCCCTGTTGGGCTGCAAGCCGTGGGTGAAAATCACCTCCATGGTGCTGGGCCTGCTGGCCTGCTACGCCTTTGGCACAGTATGGTTTGTCATTCTCTACACCCGCAGCACGGGTGCGGTTGGATTCGGCACCGCTCTGCTCTGGTGCGTGGTGCCCTACATCATCCCCGATCTGATCAAGATGGCCCTTGCCCTGACCCTGACCCGGCGGCTGCGCACGGCCCTGAAACTGCAGTAAAAAACGCGTTTGAGAGTTTTTCTCAAACGCGTTTTTATTTACCAGTATTGGAATTTCTTCCGCTTGACGATCAGGGAAATGATTGCCATGGTCATGGCCATGATCTCGGCCACCACGATGGCCGCCCAGATGCCGTCCATGCCAAAGGCAAGCGGCAGCAGCATGACCGCCGCCACCTGCGCCACCACGGTGCGCAGCAACGAAATGGTTGCCGAGGTCACCGCGTCGTTCAAAGCGGTGAAGAAACCCGGCGTAAAGAAGCCCACCCCCACGAACAGGAAGGAGAAGGCGAAAATCCGCAGTCCATGGACCGTCAGATCCATCAGCTCGGCATCATAACCAAGGAAGATGGCGGCCAGCGGCCGGGCAAAGATCTGCGCCAGCAGGAACAACCCCACCGACGCCACGATAATGATAGCAAGGCTCTTTTTCAGCAGGCTTTTCAGTTCCTTGTGGTTCCTGGCACCGAAGTGATACCCCACGATGGGCGCGGTTCCGGTGGTGTACCCGAAAAACACCGACAGGAAAATGGTGTTGATATACAGCATGACGCCGTAGGCCGCCACACCGGCCTGACCCGCGTATTTCATCAGCTGGAAGTTGTACAGTATACCCACCAGATTGAGGGTCAGGTTGCCCACCAGTTCGGAAAAGCCGTTGGCGCAGGATTGGGTCAGAGATTTTCCGTCAAACCCGGTGCGACCCAGCCGAAGCAGACTGGGATTGGACCGGAAGAAATAAACCAGAGGGAAAATACCGCCGATGGCCTGACTGACGGTGGTTGCCACGGCGGCACCCACCAGTCCCAGCGGGACCACGGCCACCAGCAGGAAATCCAGCACAATGTTGGTCACGCCGGCGGCAATGGTCACGGCAAGGCCCAATTGGGGCCGTTCCGCCGTAGAAAAGAAACTCTGAAATTCAATTTGAATGATGTACGCCGGCAGCGCTGCCAGAAGAATACGTCCGTACAGCAGACTGTTCTCCAGCAGTTTCCCCTCGGCCCCCATCCAGACGGCGACCGGGCGGATCAGCAGATAGCCCAGCACGGTCAGCACCAGCCCGCTGCCGATGGACAGGTAGACCAGCATGGAAAAGATCCGGTTGGCCTTTTCCATATCGCCCTCGCCCATGGTTTTGGACACCAGCGCATTGCCGCCCGAGCCGAACATAAACCCCACCACGCCCAACAGCATCAAAAAGGGGAAGATCAGGTTGACGGCAGAAAAGGCGCTCTCTCCGGCAAAGTTTGACACGAAGAATCCGTCCACCACGCCGTAAACCGAGGTAAACAGCATCATGCCCATGGAGGGCAGGGTAAAGCGCAGCAGCCGCCGGACGTTGAAGTGGTCGGAAAGCTGGATGTGCATTACTTCTTATCGAACCAGCGCACGGCAAAGGCAGCCACGGCGGGAGCCAGTTCCTTGATGTCCCAGCCGGTGGTGTTGACGATCATGTGATAGGCGTCGCGCTGACCCCAGGCCGAGCTGGACAGGATCTCGCGGGTGTTGGCACGGTTTTTGTCCACGCGGCGGATCTTCTTCTCCAGTTCCTTACGGGAGGTGCTTTCGCCCTCCTTGGCGCGCTCGATGCAGCGGTCGATCTTGGCCTCCATGTCGGCACAGACGAAGAGGTTGAAGGGCTCATACTCCTTCAGCAGCAGGTCGGCGTTGCGGCCAACCACGATGCAGTTCTTGCCCTTCTTGCCGATCTCCTCGATGACCTTTTTCTGCTCCAGCAGCAGACCCACCTGGGGTGCCTGCATGACCATGGGAGACGCAAAGGTGCGGTGCACCGACATGGGAATGGCCTGCCAGCCGTGGTCCTCCAGCGCATTTTCCACGTAATTGGCATCCAGACCGCTGTTCTTGGCGATGGCGGCAATGATCTCGCCGTCGTAGTAATCGTAACCCAGTTCATCGGCCAGACGACGACCCAGCTCACGGCCACCGCTGCCAAACTCACGGCTGATGGTAATAATATTCATACGATTCCCTCTTTCCTACTTAATTGGTTTATGTAGGTTCCGCCTATATTTTACCACAGGTTTTCCGAAAAGGAAAGTGCAGACCGACGAAAAACAGGG
>JAZOBG010000018.1:0-2583 GCA_045595865.1 Oscillospiraceae bacterium | reverse complement strand
GCGCCCTTGGGCAGCAGGATGGGCAGACCCTGGCCGATCTCCTCCACGGTGGTGAAGAATTCCAGCTCCCGGCCCAGCTTGTTGTGATCCCGCTTCAGTGCCTCGGCCTGAGCCTCCAGGTAAGCATCCAGCTCATCCTTGGAAGGGAAGCCGATGCCGTAGATGCGCTGCAGCATCTTGCGGTTGGAGTCACCGCGCCAGTAAGCGCCGCAGGACTTGGTCAGCTTGAAGCCGTTGTGGCGGACACGGCCGGTGTGATCCAGGTGGGGACCGGCGCACAGGTCGGTGAATTCGCCCTGGGTGTAGAAGCTGATGACGGCGTCCTCGGGCAGGTCCTGGATCAGCTCTACCTTGTAGGGCTCGTTCAGGGATTCCATGTAGGCGATGGCCTCAGCCCGGGGTTTTTCGCTGCGCTCCAGGCGGATGCGCTCCTTGCAGATCTTCTTCATCTCGGCTTCGATCTGGATGAGGTGCTCGGGGGTGAAGGCAAAGGGCGCGTCAAAGTCGTAGTACCAGCCCTCGTCGATGGCGGGACCGATGGCCAGCTGGACCTCGGGCCACAGACGCTTCACAGCCTGGGCCATGATGTGGCTGCAGGTGTGCCAGAAGGTCTTGCGGTATTCGGGGTTTTCAAAGGTGTACAGATTTTCTTCGGACATAATGTTTCCTCCTTCTCTTGTGGAGACGGCTAAAAACCGCCTCGCAAAATTGTTTTCTGCGGGGCGGTAATAAAAAAAGTCCCACCCCTGACATGAATCAGGGGTGGGATACATAGTATGTTGTATTCCACGGTTCCACCCTGGTTGCAATCAAGCTGATTGCCACTCATTGACGCTTTAACGGGCGCACCCGGACGGCCATTTCCAACCGTCGGCTCGGAAGTGGTATGCGTCTTTGCGGTGTGGCAGGAGCCTTCCACCAAGTGGCTCCCTCTCTGTGCTTCCTGCAAAGCGCCGTGTCTTCGTCACAGCCTCTGACAGTAGAAACTATAGCACAAAACCCGGGCGCTGTCAATCCCGCGGCAGCGGGAAACTGTAACAGAAAAATAAGGGGCAAGTGGAGGAAAAATAAAAAATCGGAGGTCAAAAATATGCTGCAGGGGAGTGAAAAATGCGCCTGAAAGGTTGAAAAGGTTTACCATAATCTTAAAAAAGGTTACTTTGCCGATAGGTTACATTTTTCGACGAGTTATGTAAACAGATGTAACCCTTTCTACTATATGTCGTGGTTTCCGACAGCGGAAAACCCAATATTTAGACAAATAGTTTACATAAAATAACGAACATAATTTGTCGAAAAGTTGCCAAAATACCATATTTTAGCCAAAAGGCTTGACTTTTCATGAAAATTTGTTATAATAGGCTCACAACCCCGAAAAGGGGCGTATCAAATTGTAACCAATTGATACCGCAATTTCTTGCGGTTTTCCCCTGAGCCCGACCGAAAGGAGGTTCCCCAAATGCAGAAAAAGACTGCGGCAAAGAAGCGTCATTACCTGCTCCGCTGGGTGGGCATTATGCTGTCCCTGGTGGGCATGACCGCTCTGTTGGTTCTGACCGCCTTTGCCCAAAATACATATGTGATCACCGACGGTGATCAGATGACCATCTACAACAGCTTTTCCGCCGACCCTGCCAAGGTGCTGGATGAGGTGGGCGTGGAGCTGGACGAGCAGGACTACTACACCACCGCTGCAGTGGACGGTGTTTCTGAGATCACCGTGCAGCGTGCCATGCCCGTGACCGTGGATAACTGCGGCCAAAGCCTGGAGACCACCAGCTACGGTGAGACCGTGGGCGAACTGCTGGACCGCCTGGGCGTGGAGACCGGTGTCGGTTACCAGCTGTCCGATCCGCTGAACACCGAGATCTATGACGGTATGCACATCACGGTGGCAAACATCGTGGAGAGCGAGGAGACCTACACGGTGGAGATCCCCTTTGAGATCACCTACTGTGAAGACCCCACCCTGCCTGTAGGCGAGGAGGAGATTGTCCAGGAGGGCGTGCCCGGCCAGATGCTGTGCACTGCCGATGTGGTCTACTGCAACACCCGGGAGCAGCAGCGCAATGTGACCGAGCAGACCATGCTGGAGCAGCCTGTCCGCCAGATCGTGGCGGTGGGTACCGGCGAAGCGGTGGGCGAGGAACTGCCCATCATTGGTGACGGTTTCATCATCCTGCCCACCGGCGAGGTGCTGACCTACACCCATACCGATATTTTTGAGGCCACTGCCTACACCCACACTGACGAGGGTTGTGATATGATCACCGCCAACGGCAACCAGGTCAAGGTCGGCGTGGTGGCTGTGGACCCCAAGGTTATTCCCTACGGCACCCGCATGTTCATCGTCACAAAGAGCGGCAGCTACATCTACGGCGTGGCTACAGCCGAGGATTGCGGCGGCGGCATTAAGGGCAATCGCCTGGACCTGTATATGGAGACCCCTGCGGACTGTGTGGAGTTCGGCAGACGGGACTGCATCGTCTACTTCCTGGGCGACGCCAACTGGAAATAACAAAGGATTGCATACCCGCCTTTTTCGTGCTAAAATGGCATGAGAAAGGCGGTTATTTTTATGGT
>JAZOBG010000017.1:0-3804 GCA_045595865.1 Oscillospiraceae bacterium | reverse complement strand
GCAGGCGGATAATCCTTTGTTACACTTTACAAGCACAATATTTCGTTATAAAATATAATATTATATCGAACAACGAGGGGATGCCCCATGAGTACCCAACCCAATAAAAAGGACAACAACTGGATCTGGCTGCCGGCCATGATCATCTGCTTTGCCTGCGGCCTGTGGCCCATCGCGCTGGTGATTTTGTTCTGGAAGGTGGCCAACAACGGCAAAACCGCCAACAAGAGTTCCGCCAAGCGCCGCGCCGCGGTGGATGACCTGTCTCAGGCGGCCCGCAGCGCCATCAACACCGTCAAGGGCAAAAAGGCCCGGGGCGGCAACGGTCTGGTCATCGGCGGCGCCATTGTGTCGGCTGTGTTCGGCATCGGCACCATGGGATTCGCTTCCGAGTTTGTGGAGTCCCTGTTCATGGGCTACTTCTTCTCTGACGAGCTCGTCGCCGCCCTGACCTGTCTGGCCTGTCTGGTGGCCGGTCTGGTGCTGCTCTGCGTCGGTCTGGGCAGGCGCCGCCGCCGGGATCGCTGGCTGAGCTACCTGGGCTACATCGGCGCCAACCGTCAGGTGGATCTGGCCCGTATGGCTGCCGCCTTTGACGTCGGCGTGCGCCGTTTGTGCGACGACCTGCGCAAAATGCTTGCCGAAAAGGTGCTGCCCAACGGCTATCTGGATCTGGCGGCGGGCAAGCTGATCCTGAGTGAGGTGGGCTATCAGGCTCCCGCCGCGCCGCAGCCTGAGCCGGAGGAACAAAGCGCTCAGCCGCCCCAGGACGACAACGCCATTCTGGCCGAGATCCGCGCCGTCAACGACGCCATCCCCGACCCGGTCATGTCCGAGAAGATCGACCGCATCGGCGAGATCACCGGCAAAATTCTGGACTATCAGCGCCGCAACCCCGGCAAGGACAGCCAGCTGCGCAGCTTTTTGAACTACTACCTGCCCACCACGCTGAAGATCCTGCGCTCCTACGCCCAGCTGGACGCCCAGGGGGTGGAGGGCGAGAACATCACCGCCGCCAAAAAGCGCATCGAGGGCATGATGGACAAGGTGGTGGAGGGCTTCGAGACCCAGTTGGATAAGCTTTTCGCCGACAGCGCCATGGATATTTCCTCCGACGTAGCCGTGCTGGAGCAGATGCTGGAGAAAGACGGCCTCAGTGGAAGCGGTCAAGGCATGGGAATGACCTTATAAAATAACGAGCCTGAACCGCTGCGGTTCAGGCTCGTTTCATTTATTTCTGTCGTAAAAGTTCCTTGCGCACCACCTTGGCGATGATCTCCTCGCCCTCAGGCGAGCGCAGCACGTCGGTGACCGTCTTGCGCACCAGATCCTTGAAGCCGGGACTGTCCAGAAAGGCGTCCAGCAGGCCGCCGCCGTTGGCAGGAGCCGAAACGCTCTGGGGTTTGGCCTTGGGAGCCACGGCTTTCATGGGCACGTGGTCGGTGCCCTCGTCCCGGAAATCCCCGTCCAGCCATGCGTCCATGCGGGTGCGGTCGCTGCTTTCGCCCTTCAGGTAGAACAGGGAAACGCCGAAGAAATCGGCCATCTTCTCCTGCTGCTCTTTGGTGGGGGTGGCGCGGCCGGTCTCAAATTTCTCCGGTGCGTTCTTGGGCAGACCCAATGCGGCGGCAAAGGCGGGGCGGCTCAGGCCCTTTTCCTCCCGCAGTTCTTCAATACGCTGTGCCATGGTAACCATCGTAAAAACCTCACAATTCAAAATCTTTGTTTCAGTGTACCACAAGAATTTCAAATTGTAACCATTTTTCGTAAATCTGTAACCGGATTGCGGTTTTTTTCGCGGCGGAGTGTGGTATACTGCATAGTGCAATAAGCCGGTTTCACCGATGAAAAAATTTCTTTACATTTCCATGAGGCCGATGCTATAATATCAGTGTGTGTGCATTTTTACATGAAATGCATCTTTTGTGCTTATGTTGTGTCTCTTTTTTTGACACCGGACGATAGATTGACTGAACGGGCCTTTGCCCGGAAACGAGAGGGTCTTTACCTTGACGAAATATCTGATTCGCGGCGGCAAGCCGCTCTACGGCGAAGTGGATATCAGCGGCGCCAAAAACGCCGCCGTTGCCATCATTCCCGCTGCCCTGATGGTGGACGGGGTGTGCCGCATTGAAAATCTGCCCCAGATCTCCGACGTGACGCTGCTGCTGCATATTCTGCAGGACATGGGCGCCGACGTGCGCACCGTCAACCGCACCACTGTGGAGATCGACGCCTCCCGGGTGCGCCGGACGCAGGTGCCGCAGGAGCCGGCCCGCAAGATCCGCGCCTCCTATTACCTGATCGGCGCGCTGCTCAGCCGCTTCGGCGCGGCTGAAGTACCCATGCCCGGCGGCTGCGGCTTCGGCACCCGCCCCATCGACCAGCACATCAAGGGTTTCGTCGCCATGGGCGGCGACGTGGTGGTGGAGGGCGGCTTTGTCCACGCCCGCAGCACCAACGAGGGCGGCCGCATGAAGGGCGCGCCGGTCTATCTGGATATCGTTTCGGTGGGCGCCACCATGAACATCATGCTGGCCGCTACCCTGGCCGACGGCATGACCGTCATCGAAAATGCCGCCAAGGAGCCTCACATCGTCGACCTGGCCAACTTCCTGAACTCCATGGGCGCCAACATCATGGGCGCCGGCACCGATGTCATCAAGATCCGCGGTGTGGAGCGTCTGGGGGGCGGCAGCTATTCCATCATCCCCGACCAGATCGAGGCGGGCACCTACATGGCCGCCGTAGCCGCCGCCGGCGGTCAGGCCAAGGTCACCAACGTCATTCCCAAGCACCTGGAGTGCAACACCGCCAAGCTGCAGGAAATGGGCGTGGAGATCGAGGAGGAGGACGAGGCTGTCATCGTCCGCCGCGACCCGGCTGCCCCGCTGCAGCGCACCAACGTCAAGACCATGCCCTATCCGGGCTTCCCCACCGATATGCAGCCCCAGATCGCCGCTGTTTTGTGCCTTGCCAAGGGCACCAGCATCCTGACCGAGGGCGTGTGGGATAACCGTTACCGCTACGTGGGCGAGCTGCGCCGTATGGGCGCTCAGGTTCAGGTGGACGGCAAGGTTGCCGTCATCGAGGGCGTGGAGCGGCTGAAGGGCGGAAGCTATTCCATTATCCCCGACCAGATCGAGGCCGACACTTACATGGCCGCCGTGGCCGCCGCCGGCGGCGAGGTGCGCATCACCAACGTCATTCCCAAGCACCTGGACTGCATCACCGCCAAGCTGCTGGAAATGGGCGTCACTGTGGAGGAGGAGGACGAGGCCGTGGTGGTCCGCCGCCAGCCGGGCACCCCCCTGCAGCGCACCAATGTAAAGACCATGCCCTACCCGGGCTTCCCCACCGATATGCAGCCCCAGATCGCCGCTGTTCTGTGCATGGCGAGGGGCACCAGCATCCTGACTGAAGGGGTTTGGGACAACCGTTACCGCTATGTGGGCGAGTTCTGCCGCATGGGGGCACAGATCCAGGTGGACGGCAAGGTGGCCGTCATCGAGGGTGTGGAGCGGCCCAGCGGCGCGTCCATCAATGCCTGCGACCTGCGGGCCGGCGCCGCCATGGTGATCGCCGGTCTGGCCGCCGAGGGCAGCACCGAGATCGGCTGCATCCACCACATCGAGCGCGGGTACGAGGACATTGTGCGCAAACTGTCCGGCGTGGGCGCCGACATTCAGGTTCTGGTGGTTCCCGACGAGGAGCCGGCCGCCAATGTGGGGTAAGAGCGCGGAGGACATGCAGCGTGACTAAGCGCAGAACGCACAACTTCATACAAAAAAATGACCTCCTTTC
>JAZOBG010000016.1:0-15610 GCA_045595865.1 Oscillospiraceae bacterium | reverse complement strand
AAAGGGATTCCCTTTTTCAAAACCGGTGGTATGGCGGTGTGGGCAAATCCAATGTGAAGCCCGGTGAATTGGCCAGTTGGAATTTCGGGGATCCGCAGGGGAATGCCGTCATCGTCAGTTGTGGATATAATTTGCCGGAGGAAGCCGCCTGCTATATTTTTGAAAACAACGGAACCACCTATCTGCGCCCGGTGGAAGAAACCGTCCTGGACGTGTTCGTGATTCCCGACGGCCGTTCGGATATCAACGGAACGCCCATTCTGCTGGATCAGGACTTGAAGACTGTGGATCGGTACAGTCAGGATTGGGTGGATGGCATGTTGAATTTCGAGTAAACCGTCCCATGTTACGTTTTATGGCGGGATAGTTGCTGGACGCAACCGGGGAAGCTGTGCTAAAATGCGGTCAGATTCAAAGAAGGATGTGATCGTATGTCAGGTGGAGTAAGCGTCGTGGGAGGCAAGATTTTAAGCGGGGTGGTTTTTGGATTTTACGGCATCGTGATCCTTGGATTTTATGTGTTGATGATCGTTCTGATCGTCCTTGCCATACGCGCTCTGTTAAAATATCTGCGGGATGACAAGTCGGGCAAGGAAAAGGCCGAGATTCGCAAACCCCTGGGTGAAGCACTAAAAGAACACCGCCTGCGCTGCCAGATGACGCAGGAATTTGTGGCCGAGACGGTGGGCGTCAGCCGCCAGGCGGTCTCCAAATGGGAAAACGGCACCTCGGAGCCCAGCACCACCAACCTGTGCGCACTGGCAAAACTCTATGACGTTGCACCGGAGGAGTTGCTGCGCTCCATTCAAATCTGAATTATTTGTCTGACTGATCGGTCCGTCTTTTCAGACGGGCCGATTTCTTTTTGTTTGAATACATAAAAATTTCCGGCCCCGCCATAATAAGGCTACCAATGAAAAGGCAGGTCGTGGATATGGTGACCTTTACCATCAAACCAAAACTGTATTTCGGCCCCGATGCCCTTGGGGCATTGAAGGAACTGTCCGTCCGCCGGGTGCTCATCGTGACCGACGCATTTCTGGCGTCCTCCGGACTGCTGGACAAGGTGCGGGCACATTTAACAGGCGCTGAGGTGTCCGTGTTCGACCGGGTGACCCCCGATCCCTCGGTGGAGCTGGTGGCGCGGGGCGTTCAGGTGCTTCGGGAGGTTCAGCCGGAGACGATCATTGCCTTTGGCGGCGGTTCCCCCATGGACTGCGCCAAGGCTATCCGATGGAGCGCCGGTGGTCATGTCCCCCTGTGGGCGATCCCCACCACGGCGGGTACCGGGTCGGAGATGACGGCCTACGCCGTACTGACCGACACGGGTAAAGGGCTGAAATATCCTTTGGTGGACCAGTCCCTTCTTCCGGAGGCCGCCATTCTCGACCCCACCCTGCTGGAAGGGGTACCGCCCTCGGTGACGGCCGATACCGGCATGGATGTGTTGACCCACGCCGCCGAGGCCTACGTTTCCCCCAAGACCACGGCCTTCACCGATGGACTGGCGGAAAAAGCCTTTGTGCTGGCCTACGAAAACCTGCCGGGAGCATATCGGGGGGAGCTGGAACGGAGAGGTGCCGTGCTGTATGCCTCCTGCATGGCGGGTATGGCCTTCAACGCCGCCGGACTGGGTATCTGCCACAGTCTCGCCCATGCGTTGGGCGGCCGGTTCCATCTGCCCCACGGTCGGCTGAATGCCCTTTTGCTGCCCCATGTGATTCGGTTGAATGCCGCAAACAGCATTGCAGCGCAGCGGTATGCCAAACTGGCCGGGCTGTGTGGCCTTGCGGCCTCGGCTCGAGCCCTGTCCGGAGCCATGGGCCGGATGCTGATCACGCTGAAGATGCCCGCGACCCTGACGGTGGACGACCCGGGCGGCATTGCGGCGGCGGCTTTGGCTGACCCCTGCACCGCCACCAACCCCAGAGTGCCCACGGAGGCCGAGCTGGAGACCCTGCTGCGAGGATTATACAGATGAACGAGCAGCTGCTTTCGGTCGGTATCGACATCGGTACTTCTACGACCCAGCTGGTCCTGTCCAAACTGACGCTGGAAAATCAGTCCAATCCTTTTTCGGTGCCTCGCATCACCATTGCGGAAAAAGAGGTCATTTACCGCAGTGAGATCCATTTCACTCCCCTGCTGGATGAGCGAACCATTGACGCACAGGGTGTGCGTGATATCGTGGCGCAGGAATACGGCAAGTCGGGATACGACAAAGCGGCCGTGCAGACCGGGGCGGTCATCATCACGGGCGAGACGGCACGCAAGGAAAACGCCCGACAGGTGCTGGACTCCCTGTCGGGCTATGCGGGGGATTTCGTAGTGGCTACGGCGGGGCCGGACTTGGAGTCCATTCTGGCCGCCCGGGGAGCTGGGGCGGACGAATACTCCCGGGAGCATCGGTGCAAATTATTACACTTTGACATTGGCGGCGGAACCTCCAACTTGGCTCTGTACGACAAGGGCGAGCTGATTGCCACCGGCTGCTTTGACGTGGGTGGGCGGCTCATCAAGGTGGATGAGCAACGGGTGGTCACCTATATTACACCCAAACTGCAGAAACTGTTTCCTCAACTGCGCACCGGATGGCGGGTCACCTCGGTGGATCTGGCTCCCGTCGTGGGGGCGTTGGTGCGCACCTTGGAGCAGGCGGCGGGTTTGGGCAACGGCACCGACCGCATGGAGCAATTTTGCACCGAGGGAACCCGATGGGAACCTCCTGAGGGTGTGACCCACCTGTCCTTTTCCGGCGGTGTGGCCGACTGTATCTTCCGGCCGCCTGTGGACGATTTCGCCTACGGCGACATCGGCGTGCTGCTGGGCAGTGCCATCGCATCCTCTGCGGCATTGTCGCAGGCGAAAAAGGTGGAGGGGGCCGAGACTATCCGCGCCACCGTGGTGGGGGCGGGCGCCCACGCCACCGATATTTCCGGCTCCACGATTTTCTACCGGGACATTCGGTTTCCCTTAAAAAACATTCCCATTCTGAAGGTGACCGAAGCGGAAGAACGGGGCGGCGCACAGGTTCTTGCGCAGGCCATCGAAGGCAAACTGCGCTGGTTTGCCGATGAGGGCGGCCTGACCCAACTGGCGTTGGGCTTCCGCGGGTGGGCAAGCCCGACTTATCCGCAGATTCAGGAGACGGCCCATGGGATCGCCCGGGGATTAAAACCGCTGACCGAGCGAGGCTTTCACCCCATTGTGGTGGTGGAGCAGGACATGGCCAAAGTGCTGGGACAGTCCCTTGCAGTGCAAGTGGCAGGGCCGCTGCTCTGTCTGGACGGCGTGGGGGTGGACAACGGAGATTATATTGACATCGGCGCTCCGGTGGCAAACGGAAGTGTATTACCGGTTGTGATCAAAACACTGGTGTTCAACAAGGAGGAACGATACACATGATACTCAAAACCAAACTATTGGGGCAGGTCTACCACTTCCCTGACATTCGCACCGCCATGGCAAAGGCCAACGAGGAAAAGTCGGGCGACAGTCTGGCGGGCCTTTCCGCCGAAAACGCAGCCGAGCGGGTGGCGGCCAAGGTGGTGGTGGCCAACCTGACACTGGCCGACCTGCGCAACAACCCCGCTGTACCCTACGAGACTGACGAGGTCACCCGTATCATTCAGGACGACGTGAATGAGAAAATCTACGCCCAAATCCGCAACTGGACGGTGGCCGAGCTGCGGGAATGGCTGCTGGACGAGGCAAACGATGCCGCCGCCATCCGCCGCGTCAGCCGGGGATTGACCGCCGAAATGATCTCCGCCGTGACCAAGCTCATGAGCAACATGGACCTGATCTACGCGGCAAAGAAGATCCCGGTCACCGCCCACTGCAATACCACCATTGGTCTGCCCGGAACCCTGTCGGCCCGCCTGCAGCCCAACCACCCCCCCGACGACCCGGACGGCATTATGGCTAGTCTGTTGGAGGGCCTGACTTACGGCATCGGGGACGCTGTTCTGGGACTGAACCCGGTGGACGACAGTGTGGAAAGCGTCACCCGGGTGCTGGAGCGGTTCCATGAGATCCGCAACCGTTGGAAAATCCCTACCCAGACCTGCGTGCTGGCCCATGTGACCACCCAGATGGAGGCCATCCGCAAGGGTGCCCCTGCCGACATGATTTTCCAGTCCATTGCGGGCAGTCAGAAGGGTAACGAGGCATTCGGCTTCAATGCCCAGACCATCGAGGAGGCTCGCCAGCTGGCCCTGCGCGACGGCAACGCCGATGGCCCCAACGTTATGTATTTCGAGACCGGGCAGGGTTCTGAGCTGTCCAGCGAGGCACACAACGGCTGGGATCAGGTGACCATGGAGGCCCGGTGCTACGGTTTTGCCAAGCGGTATCAGCCCTTCCTTGTGAATACCGTGGTCGGCTTCATCGGCCCCGAGTATCTGTACAACTCCAAGCAGGTCATCCGCGCCGGACTGGAAGACCATTTCATGGGCAAGTTGACCGGCATCCCCATGGGCTGCGATGCCTGCTACACCAACCACATGAAGGCCGATCAGAGCGACGTTGAAGATCTGGCCGTGCTGTTGACCGCCGCCGGGTGTAATTACTTCATGGGCATTCCCCACGGCGACGATGTCATGCTGAATTACCAGACCACCGGCTATCACGAAACGGCGGCATTGAGGGAGTTGTTCGGCCTGACCGCTATTCCGCCCTTCCAGGCGTGGCTGGAGCAGATGGGCTTTGTGGAAAACGGCAGGCTGACCAAACTGGCCGGTGACGGCTCGATCCTGCTGGGTTGAAAGGAGAACTTGGTTTGAATGATGTAGAATTACGCGCCTTAGTCGAGCGCATGGTGGCCGAACTGGCGGGGCAGGCACCCACGCCGCAGGTCAAAGCCGCCGATTATAAACCTGTGGAGCGGCAGGCCGAGCGAATCGAGCGGGACGACAACGGCGATGGCCTGCCCGACATTACCCAGACCGACATCCGTCGGCAATATCTGGTCGAAAACCCGAAGAACAAAGAGGCCTATCTGGATTTGAAAAGCAAGACCCCTGCCCGCATCGGACTGGGCCGTGCCGGGGCGCGGTATAAGACGGTCACCCAACTGCGTATGCGTGCCGACCACGCGGCGGCACAGGACTCGGTGTTCTCACTGGTGGACGAGGAGTTTCCCAAACGCATGGGTTATGTTCCCGTGCAGACCCTGTGCTCGGACAAAGACGAGTATTTGACCCGACCCGACAAAGGCCGCCGGTTTGATGAGATCAACCAGAAAATCATCCGCGAGGTGGTTGGTCAGCACCCCAAGGCGGTTCTGGTGGTGGGGGACGGCCTGTCCTCGGCCGCCATTGAGGCCAACGCCGCCGACTGCATGCAGGCCATTCAGGCCGGATTAAACGGTTACGGAATTGAAACCGGCAAGGTACTGTTTGTAAAGTTCTGCCGCGTAGGTGCCTCCGACCACATTGGCGAGCTGACCGATGCCGACGTGGTGTGCATGCTGGTGGGGGAGCGTCCCGGACTGGTGACTGCCGAGTCCATGTCGGCTTATATCACCTACCGTCCCCGCATCGGTACCCCCGAGTCCGACCGCACCGTTATCTCCAACATCCACCGTCAGGGCACCGCCGCCGTGGAGGCGGGGGCGCATGTAGCGGAGTTGATCAAAACCATGCTGGAAAAGAAGGCATCGGGGGTCAAACTGGCTCAAATGCAAAGGGGGTTCGGCGCATGATTGATGAGTTGTTCCCAGTCAACGTACTGGCTACCCACACCATTGCCAACGTGTCGGAAACGCTGGCAAAGAAATTGAAACTACCCAAGGAATATCGCTCCATCGGCATCATCACCGCCGACAGCGACGACCCCACCTACTGCGCCCTGGACGAGGCCACCAAGGATGCAGCCGTCAGCGTGGTTTACGGCAAGAGCCTGTACGCCGGTGCGGCCAATGCCTCCACCAAGTACGCCGGTGAGGTCATCGGCATTCTGGCCGGGCCAAACCCCTCCGAGGTATCTTCGGGTCTCAGCTCTGCTGTGCGCGTTCTGGAGTCCGGTGTCGGTTTCCGTTCGGCCAATGAGGACAACAGCGTGGCCTATTTTGCCCACACGGTCTCCCGTACCGGATCCTACCTGTCCAAGACTGCCGGCGTCCGGGAGGGCGAGGCGCTGGCCTATCTGGTGGCGCCCCCTCTGGAGGCTATGGTGGGTTTGGACGAGGCACTCAAGGCCGCCGACGTGGAGCTGGTGGCCCTGTTTGAACCCCCTACTGAGACCAACTACGGCGGCGGTCTGCTGACCGGAACTCAAAGCGCCTGCCATGCCGCCTGCGCCGCTTTCGCCGAAGCCGTCAAGGCGGTCGCCGCAAGACCTCGTGAGGTGTGACCATGGATAAAGATTTACGATCCATTCAGGAAGTGCGCGACCTGATCCGGCAGGCTAAACAGGCGCAAAAGGAACTGGCCGCTATGAATCAGGAGCAAATCGACTGCATTGTGGAAGCAGTGGCCCGGGAGGGCGCACAGCACGCCCGGCGGCTGGCTGAGATGGCGGTGGAAGAGACCGGTTTCGGCATCGTGGAACACAAGGAGATCAAGAACCGTTTTTCCTGTACCGTGGTGTATGAGGCCATCAAAGATTTGAAAACCGTCGGCATCCTGGCCGAGGACAGGGAGCGCAAGACGGTGGACATCGGCGTGCCGGTGGGTGTTGTGGCAGGATTGGTACCCTCCACCAACCCCACCTCTACCATCTTCTACAAGTCCCTGATTTGTCTGAAGGCGGGCAATCCGGTCATCTTCTCCCCCCACCCCAACGCGATTAAGTGCATCGGCGAGGCGGTGCGTATCGTGGCGCAGGCTGCCGAAGGTGCCGGGGCGCCCAAGGGAGCGGTGTCCTATATCACCGATCCCACGCTGGACGCCACCAATGCCCTGATGAGGCACGACGATACCCGTATGATCCTGGCCACCGGCGGCGGAGCCATGGTCAAGGCGGCCTACTCCAGCGGTACCCCGGCCATCGGCGTGGGCGCGGGCAACGGCCCGGCCTATATCCACCGCACGGCTGATGTGCAAAAGGCGGTCAAGCGCATTCTGGACTCCAAGACCTTTGACAACGGAACCATTTGCGCCAGCGAGCAATCCATCATCGTGGAGCGTGCTATGGAACCCGCCGTCACCGCCGAGTTGAAGCGGCAGAGGGCCTATGTTCTCAGTGACGAGGAGCATGCTAAGCTGTCCAAATTCATTCTGCGTGCCAACGGCACCATGAACCCGGCAATTGTGGGCAAAGGCGTGGACACCGTGGCCAAACTGGCCGGACTGGACGCCGTTCCTGCCGATGCCCGTGTTCTGGTGGCCCGTGAGACCGGCGTAGGTCGTGGCTATCCCTTCTCCAATGAGAAACTGGGCCTGATCCTGGCATACTACGTGGAGGAGGACGAACAGGCGGTGTTCCGCCGCAGCGCCGAAATTCTGGAATGGGAGGGCGCAGGCCACACCTATTCCATCCACGCCGAAGACCCCGAACTGGTCAAGCGGCTGGCACAGGCGGTGCCGGCAAGCCGAATCATGGTGAATACTCCCTCGGCCCTGGGCGGCATCGGCGCGACCACCAACCTCTTCCCTGCCCTGACGCTGGGCTGCGGCGCGGTGGGCGGCTCCTCTTCCTCTAACAACATTGGGCCTCTGGACCTGATCAACATCAAGCGTGTGGCCTGGGGGGTCAAAGAACTGGAGGATTTGAGGGGAGGTGAAGGAACATGGACGCAGAATCTTTGCTTCTCGCCCGAACTGATGGCCACTCTGGTGCAGGAGATCTGCCGGAGACTGCAATGACCGTGGATAAATTGCTGAACAGCACACCCCCGAAGACGACCGGAAAGACCAAACCGGAAAAACAACAAACAACACCGATCAGGAGGAATGAAAAAATGGCAAATACAAATGCGCTTGGCATGGTGGAGACCCGCGGACTGGTGGGCGCCATTGAAGCGGCTGACGCCATGGTGAAGTCGGCCAATGTCCAGTTGGTGGGCAAGGAGCAGGTGGGCGGCGGTCTGGTGACCGTCATGGTCCGCGGTGACGTAGGGGCCGTGCAGGCGGCCACCGACGCAGGCGCCGCCGCCGCCGAAAAGGTGGGCGAACTGATCTCGGTCCACGTGATTCCCCGTCCCCACGCCGAAGTGGATGCCATTCTGCCCCACGGGAAGGGCGAGAGCGGCAATCTGTAATCCATGGCGGCACGAAAAAAGCCGGAGCACATGACCCATCTGGATCACAAAACGCTGGTGCGCAAGGATCATCCCCGCATTCGCTTTCGCGGGATGATCGACCGCGTGGAGGCCGAAATTCTGGTGTGCCAGTACCATGCGGTACAGTGCGGTCACGTGGACTTGACCATGGATCTGCAGGAAATGCTGGATTTTGTGCGGGATCTGATCCCCTGTGATGTGCAGGGGAAGAGCGTGGGGGAAATCAATCTGTGCGGCTACAGTGCCGACGAGCTGAGAGAACACTCCCACTACCCGGAAAAGTATTACGGACAGCCCCATTTCATGGCCGGTGTTGCCGATGACCCTGCCCTTCTGTTTGTCAACCGCCTGCGTACCGTGGTGCGGCAGGCCGAACTGGCGGGGTACGAGGCCTTTAAAAATTACGACGGCACAGTCAGGCGGCCCGATATTATTCTGGCCATGAATCGGCTGTCCTCCCTGTGCTGGATCATGATGATCAAATTGAAAGCAGGTAAGTATGAGCGCAAGGGTAAATGTTGATGTACTGGCGGCTGAAATTGTCCGCTTGCTGACCGTTGAAATGGAGGCCTCGGGCCGGCATATCCATTTGTCCCGGGCCCATGTGGATGCTCTGTTTGGGGTGGGCTACAGGCTGACACCGGTCAAAGACCTGTCTCAGCCGGGGCAGTTTGCCTGCAAAGAACGGGTGACTCTGGTGGGGGCCAAAGGCGAGCTGAAAAACGTGGTGGTACTGGGCCCGGAGCGGAGTGAAAGTCAGGCGGAGATCTCTCTGACCGACGCGGTGGCGCTGGGTATCACGCCCCCGGTGCGGCAAAGCGGTGATCTGAAAAATACCCCCGGTCTGACGGTGCGCAACGGAGATCGAATGATCACGCTGGACCATGGCCTGATCGTCGCCCAGCGGCACATCCACATGACTCCGGAGGACGCCACACGCTGGGGCGTATCCGACAATCAGACGGTCCGGCTGAAAACATTTACCGCCCGTCCGGTGGCCTTTGACGATGTGGTGGTGCGTGTTTCCCCCAAATTCCGTACCATGGTGCATCTGGACTACGATGAATCAAATGCTTGCGGATTCAAAAAGGGTGACCGGGGCATGATTTTGCTGTGACCGCCCTTTGGCGGGGAAAAACCCTCTGGATCACCAGTCTGCCGGTGGGTTCCATGGGACGGCTGGTTATGTGCGCGCCCCAAGGGCGCGCAGAAACCGAGGTGCTGGCCGCCCTTTTGGCGGGTATTCGGGTCTGTGTGACCCGGGAGGCCTTGGAATACCGGCAGTACCGCAAAACCGCTCCGCTGGGAGTATACCGCCGCCTTGTGGCAATGGAGCGCGAGTTAAGGGAGATGGGTGTCATTGTTGTGCGGAATTGTGGAGGGCAACCTCTGGGCGACCAAAAAATCTCCCGCTTTGGTGGGGCAGACTTTTTTGATGGTGCGTCTGGCCGGGAGTGAAGACGCCCTTGTGTGTGCTGACTGCGTGGGCGCCGGAGAGGGTGAACGGGTGCTGATTGCCACCGGAAGTGCCGCCCGGGTGGCGGCAGGGCGGGAAATTCCCGTGGATGCCGCGATTGTAGGAATCGTAGATAATTATTAAAGGGGGACATGAAAATGTCCATCAACGAAATCATTATTTATATCATGGTCGTCTTCATGGCGCTGGGCGCCGTGGACCGCATCATCGGAAACCGCTTTGGTCTGGGAGAGAAGTTTGAGGAAGGGATCCTGGCCATGGGCAGTCTGGCCCTGTCCATGATCGGTATTATCTCGCTGGCTCCCGTTCTGGCCAACATTCTGCGCCCGGTGGTGGTGCCCCTGTTTGATCTGGTGGGTGCCGATCCGGCCGTTTTTGCGGGTACCATACTGGCAAATGACATGGGCGGCGCATCCCTTGCCGTGGAACTGGCCCGTACCGAGGAGGCCGGGCAGTTCGGCGGCCTGATCGTGGGCGCCATGCTGGGGCCGACCATTGTGTTCACCATCCCGGTGGCGCTGGGCATCATCCGGGAGGAAGACCGCCCTGCTCTGGCCCGGGGCGTGCTGGCCGGTATCATTACCATCCCCATCGGCGCTTTCGTGGGCGGTCTGGTAGCAGGGTTTTCCGTGCTGATGGTTCTGCGTAATCTGATCCCCATCGTGCTGATCGCCGTTCTGATCGCGCTGGGTCTGCGGTTGTTCCCCAACGGGATGGTCAAGGGCTTTCAGGTGTTCGGCAAAATCATCATTATCATCATCACGGTTGGTCTGGCGGCGGCTATCATCGAAACGCTGACCGGAATTACAGTCATTCAGGGACTGGCTCCCCTGTCGGAAGGGTTCCAGACGGTGGGCAGTATTGCCATCGTGCTGGCGGGGGCATTTCCTTTGGTTCATGTCATTACAAAGGTATTCCGCAAGCCTCTGCTGAAACTGGGCAGCCTGCTTGGGATGAACGACAAGGCAGCCGCCGGCATGGTGGCTACGCTGGCCAACAACATCCCCATGTTCGGTATGATGCACGAAATGGACGAGCGGGGCAAGGTCATCAACGTGGCCTTTGCGGTGTCGGCAGCCTTTGTGTTTGGTGACCATCTGGGGTTTACCGCCGGCTTTGACGACACCATGATCTTCCCCATGATCGTGGGCAAGCTGGTGGGCGGTGTGACTGCCGTGGCGGTGGCCATGTTCCTGACCCGAAAGGAGGGGCGCCGTGGATAAGAATCAACTGGAATCTTTGGTGCGGGAGATCCTGCTGGAGAAGCTGGGCTGCCGGTGTACAGCGCTGCACGGTGTGCGCAAGGTCAGCGTTCCCTCCCTGCGCACCACCGAGGCTGACCGCATGGACACCGGAAATCCGATGGATAAGGTGTATACCCACGATCTGTTCACATTGGAGCAATCTCCCCGTCTGGGGGCCGGCCTGATGGAGATGGAGAACACAACCTTTCCGTGGATGCTGGATTATGATGAGATGGATTACGTTATCGAGGGAGAACTGTCCATTCTGATTGGGGGCGAAAAGGTCACCGCCGGACCCGGGGAGGTCATCTATATTCCCAAGGGTTCCTCTATTCAGTTTTCGGTGTCCGGACGGGCTCGGTTTTTGTACTTCGTCTACCCTGCCGACTGGCAGAATCAAAGCTGAAAAAAGGTCCGACGAGTTATACCGTCGGGCCTTTTCGCATAGACTGTCACAAACGGCAAAGTGCGAGAGGATGCGAGAGAACGATGCAATTGGTGTGGAACGAAAACCATATTACTCTGGTCGGCACGGTGGGCGGCGTGGCGGTGCGCTCCCACGAAAACCACGGCATTACATATTTTTGCTTCCCCCTGCGGGTGCGGCGCCTGTCCGGCGCGGAGGATGTTCTCAATGTTGTGGCGGCACAGTCTCTGCTGGAGCAAACGTCAGTTCAGCCGGAAGGAAGTTTGTTGGTAGAGGGCGAGGTGCGCTCCTACAACAACCGCAGCGGTATGGGGAGCAAGCTGGTTATCACGGTCTACGCACGGGAGATCACGCCATCCGGAATACCCCACAAGAACGACCTGACGCTGGCCGGAGTACTGTGCAAGCCGCCCGTGCTGCGGCGGACACCTCTTGGACGGGAGATCTGCGACATGATGTTGGCAGTCAACCGGCGATACGGCAGAGCAGATTATTTGCCCTGTATTGCATGGGGTGGTCTGGCGGCCTGGTGCAGCCAACTGGACGTGGGGGACGGACTGAAGCTGAACGGCCGCCTGCAAAGCCGGGAGTACACCAAGGAGATCGACGGTCAAAGGGAATGCCGTACGGCCTACGAGGTTTCTGTTATGACGATGGAGCCTATGGGGAAAGAAACGTAAACCGTGTCCGCACTTGTTTTTTGACGGGTGCGGACATCATTTTTATTGATTTCGGGCGTAATTGTGATATGCTGAAAGAAACACCGATTGGGAGGAATCACGATGCAGCATGAAATTACTCAGGTCATTCCCCTGCTGGACGAGGCGGGAAATCTGACGCAGGCCGGATATGCGAAGAGGCTGCTGCCGGTTTATGACCGCACCAAGGTCAAGGGCGGCCTGATGCGCCTGAAAGAATGGGATTATTACTATGTGGGCAACGACCGCTTCGGCGTGGCGCTGACCATTGCGGACAACAGCTATATGGGCCTGGACTCCATTTCTTTTCTGTCCTTTGAGGGCCAATCTTGGGAAATTACCAAAAGTCCCATGCGTATCCTGACGCTGGGCAAAACCGGCCTGCCTCAGACCTCGGCTGAGGGCATCAGCACCATTTTTGGAAAGGGGTATTCCCTGCTCTTCCGGGTGGAGAACGGCAAGCGCGTTCTGACGGCCCACATGGACAACTTCAAGGACGGACAGGCCATTGATGTGGATGTGACGCTGACCGGCGAGCCGGAGGAGTCCATGGTCATCTGCACCCCCTTTGACAAGCCGGGTCACTTCTACTACAACCAGAAGATCAATTGCATGCGCGCATCGGGTACGGTGAAGATCGGTGAGGAAATTTACACCTTTGAGCCGGACAGCTCTTTTGGCGTGCTGGACTGGGGCCGCGGCGTGTGGACCTATCACAACACCTGGTACTGGGGTTCGGCCTCCGGTCTGGTCCACGGGGTGGATTTTGGGTTTAACCTCGGCTACGGCTTTGGTGACACCTCAGCCGCCAGTGAAAATATGCTGTTCTTCAACGGCAAGGCACACAAGCTCAGTCAGATCACATTTGATATTCCTATGAAGGAAGACGGCAAAGAGGACTATCTGAAGCCGTGGAAATTCACCAGCGACGACGGACGGTTTGAAATGGATTTTGAGCCGGTCATCGATCGTGCCTCCTGCACCGATTTCAAGGTGCTCAAAAGCGATCAGCATCAGGTGTTCGGCCGATTCAGCGGCACGGCGGTGCTGGACGACGGCACCAGCCTGGTGGTTCGCGACTTGATGGGTTTTGCGGAAAAAGTGGAAAACAAGTGGTAAGGGCATTGGCCTTTCGTGCAGAGAGCAACTGCCCTGTCTGCCGATCCGGATAGGGGTGTCGGTGACAGGAGATCTGTGATACAGGCAGGTTTCGGCTCAAATACGGGCAACAGAAAGCGGTATCTTCGGGTGGCTGATGCCACCCGAAGATACCGCTTTTCAATTCATGATCCTGAATATAAGGGATTAAACGCCGAAATTAAAATGCGTCCAGTACGCTGATAGCGCCGTCGCTGAAAGTGGAACGGTCAATTTCTGCAATCTTGCCGTCATAGTTGGCGGGAACACACTTGCCGCCGTCCAGGACCCAGGTGCTCTCATAAGTGCCGTCGGCAAACCAGGTTGCGCCGTTGCCGGCGGTCTTGGGCTCTTCACCCTCCCAGGTCATCTCATTGATGAAGATGGTGCCGTCATCGTTCTGGGTCCACTTGCCTGCATAGCTCTGAGCGCCGACCCAAGTGCTGTCCATAATGATCAGAGCGGTGCCGTCGGCCTTCAACTTCACGGCATAGGGAGTGGTAGCGCCATAGGGATTTACAAAGCCGAAGTAGTAAGTGCCTGCTACGGTGGAAGCGGCGGGGTAGCACTCGGCAGGCAGAGTGGTCAGGTCGATCTCACCAGTCTTGCCCTCATAACCAACGGGAACGCAAGTCTTGTTGGCGTCGAGGGTCCAGGTGCTTTCATAAGTGCCCTCTGCGAACCAGGTTGCGCCGTTGCCTTCGGTTCTGGGAGGCTCCCCATCATACGAACATGCACCGAAGGACACGGTTCCGTCGTCATTGACAGTCCAGCTGTCGCCGTAGTAGTGCATCAGGCCCACCCAGCCGCTGTTCTCGTAGATGTCGAAGGTTCCGTCGGCATTTACATGGACGACATAAGGAACCGTTGCACCATATTTGTTGATGCAGGCGAAGGTGTAAACACCGACCTTATCCGCACCGGCGGGATAACACTCGGCAGGCAGGGCGGTCAAATCGATTTCGCCGGGATCCTTTTCGTAGCCAATGGGTACGCAGGTCTTGTCGCCGCTGAGTTTCCAGCTGCTTTCATAAGTGCCCTCTGCGAACCATGTTGCGCCGTTGCCGGCGGTTCTGGGAGGTTCAGCATCATAGGAGCAGGGACCCAGAGCAACCACGCTGTCGCCGTTAATGGACCAACTGTCACCGTAGTAATGCATCAGACCCACCCAGTTGCTGTTCTCGTAAATGTCAAAGGTTCCGTCTGCATTCAGCTGCAGGACATAGGGAACGGTCACGCCGTAGTTGTTCACATAACCGAAGGTATAAACGCCGACTGCCTCGGCAACGGTGGTAGGATCGGTGTAGGGTTTTGCAATGAACTCGGTGGGAGCGGTATAGCCAACGGGAGTTACGGATTCACCATCCACGGCCCAGGTGATCTTGCCGTCGGCGCCCACCCAGTCGACGGGAATCGCCTCGCTGAGCGCGTTGGTGGTAAAGGTGCCGTCGCCGTTATCGGTCCAGCCGTCACCGTTCAAGGTAGCTCTGCCCAGGGTGCCGTCATACATCACATAAACCTTTCCGGTATCCTTGGTGGTCACGGTAAAGGCTGTCTCGTCGCCGTAAACATCAACATAGGTAAAGGAGAAGGTTCCGGCTTCGATTTTGTTTTCGTTCTCAGCAGGAGTTTCCACGGGAGCAGAGGGCGTTTCCACGGGAGCGGGGGATTCGGAGTTCTTGTTTTCCGGAGTGTCGGTGTTGCTGCAGCCTGCAAACAGAGAGACTGCCATTGCCACGGAAAGAAGCATTGCCAAGATCTTTTTCATATTGTTTCCCTACTTTCTTTAAGTTTAGTGAAATGAGCGAGGTCAATATTACAAAGTGCGTTTTTTGGCCAACAATGAAATAAAACAGGAAGTTAAAGCTTACCCTGTGCTTTCAGCTTTGCCAGTTCCCAGGGAGGCAGGCGGGTGATGGCGGCCTGGGGATGATCCTCGGCACCCATCAGCTCCTTGATCCTGGCCCACTCGCCGTTCATATTCAGTTTTTTGGGCTCCGCGTTGGTAAAGGAAATGGCATCCACCGGGCAGACATACTTGCACTGCAGGCAGTTGCAGCAGTCAGCCTGATAAGCAATGGTCATTTTTCCGTCCACCACGCGAAACAGATCGGCGGGGCAAACCTTTTCGCACAGAGTGCAGCAAGTACAGGAAATCGGATTAATTGCTCGAATCATACTTGTCCCCCCTCCTTCTTCGCAGGTGCGCAGCGATCTACGATTTCTTCTTCCGGACGATACTTATACCGCTCAAAGGGAATATCCAGCAGCTCGGCGTGCATTGCGTCACCAACACCGGAAACGACCACCCACTTGGCATAGTTCTTGTTGTCCATGTAGGGATAGTCAGCTCTGTAATGCTCGATTCGGGACTCACGGCGCTCACGGGCGGCCAAAGCCTGT
>JAZOBG010000015.1:0-25734 GCA_045595865.1 Oscillospiraceae bacterium | reverse complement strand
CTGTATTCCTTCGGCGTACTGCTGGCCACCGGTGCCCACCCCAGAACGGTCGGTTTCAAGGGCGAGGAAGAGTACAAGGGTCGTGGCGTGGCTTACTGCGCCACCTGCGACGGTCAGTTCTTCACCGGCAAGGACGTATTTGTCATCGGCGGGGGCTACGCGACGGCCGAGGAGGGGGTGTTCCTGACCAAGTTTGCCCGCAAGGTGACCATCCTCATTCGCAAGGACGATTTTTCCTGCGCCGAGTCCATCGCCGCAGAGGCCCGCAACCACCCCAAAATCACCGTGCTGACCAATACCACCGTGGAGGAAGTCTCCGGCCAGATGGGCCTGAACTATATCCGCTATAAGAACACCAAGACCGGTGAGGTCACCGAGTTCCGCGCCAACGAGGGCGAGCACTTCGGCGTATTCGTCTTCGCGGGCTACCAGCCGGCCACCGACCTGGTCAAAGGTCTGGTGGAGCTGAACGAGCAGGGCTATGTCATCACCGACTGCAACCGGAAGACCAACGTCCCCGGCCTGTATGCCGCCGGCGACCTGTGCGTCAAGCCCCTGCGTCAGGTGGCCACCGCCGTGGGCGATGGTGCCCTGGCAGCCACCGAACTGGAAAAGTACGCCGCTGCCATGCAGGCGAAGACCGGCCTGGTCCCCGAACCGCCCGCCGCTAGGGAGCACACCGCTCCTGCTGCAGCCCCTGCGCCCAAAGCGGAGGAGCCGGCTGCCGACGACCGTGAATTGTTCACCACCGACATGAAGGCTCAGCTGGATACCGTCTTTGGCCGCATGGCGCAGCCTTTGGTGCTCAAGCTGTATCTGGACAGCCGTCCGGTCTCCGCCGAGTTGGAGGGTTATATGAACGCTCTGGCCACCTTGACTGACAAACTGACGGTGGAGGTTGCCGACCGCAATGCATCCTCTGACATGGCTCCCTGCGTCAAGGTCGCCCAGACCGACGGCACCGAGACCGGTCTGGCCTTCCACGGCGTGCCCGGCGGACATGAGTTTACCTCCTTTGTGCTGGGTTTGTACAACGCCGCCGGGCCGGGACAGTCCATGGACGCCGACGTGGCCGCCGACATTGCGGCGCTGAGCAAGGACGTGGATGTGAAGGTGCTGGTCTCCCTGTCCTGCACCATGTGCCCCGAACTGGTCACCGCCGCCCAGCGCATCGCCGCCGCCAGCCCCCGCGTCACCGCCGAGGTCTACGACATCAACCACTTCGAGGCCATCAAGAACAAATACAACGTCATGAGCGTCCCCTGCCTTGTCATCAATGACGAGCAGGTGAGCTTCGGCAAGAAAAACATCCGTCAGGTTGTGGATTTGTTGAAATGATGTTTGCCGGAACTGCCATCCGGTACGCATATAAAGTCATTTCTTCCTAACAAGAGCAGGAGCCGCGGGAAATCAATCCCGCGGCTCCTGCCGTTTTCATATTCTTATGCGTCCAGATAGGTGCCGTAGCGGCCCAAAATTGGTTTCAGGGTTTCAATGGACTGAACCCAGTAGTCATATTCCCGCAGCATATTGCCCAGATGGGCGCAGAATTCCTTGGCTTCGGCCTCGGTGCGCTGATCCAGCAGGGCAGGCAGCTCGGCCAGTTGGGCATCGGTCATGTCCAGAATGTTACTGGGCAGAATCCAGTCGTGGGTCCAGCCCTCGGTCAGCCAGAAGCAGTGTAACAGATAGGAAAATCCTTCGCCGTCACATAAGGACACAGATGCTCCACCGGTTCCCCGTCCCCAATAGGTCCATTCTCCATTTTCGTTTTTTACGACGTGAACCTCCGCCGGGTAAGGCCACCAGCCGTCTCCGTCCTCATCTGCGCCGCCCCAGGCGCCCCAGTGAACCGACATGGCCATTTCCTGCGTCATTTTGACATCCAGTCCGATGCGGAAACAGAACTGCGGTGTTTTGCCCCAGTAGTGGTCAAACACCTCGGCGTTGGTTACGCGGATGCCCTCCGGTTTCCAGCTGGTTCCGTCGGGGAGCGCCATATAATTATCCGCGATTTTCTGTGCCATCTCCCGCGCGGCATCTTCGGGGGAGAGGCCGCCGTCCACGGTGACCTGCCAGACCGCCTGTTCCAGTTCCTGGTTCGTGTCGTTCTCCGGCTTTGTGTCTGCGATAGGTTCGCTGGGCTCCGGTGCGGTGGAGGGCGGCTCGATTTTGAGGTTTCCGCCGATACCGAGGGAAACCTGATATCCGAAGGGGGTCAGGACGGAGCCGGGGATCATCACTTCCAGCAGTTCACTTCGGGTGTCGCCGGAGAAAGCCGGTTCAAAGCCTCCGATGGCGTAGACCTTGTGGCCGCCGTCGGGCATAATCAGGCCTTCTTCGGGGTTGTACCAATAGGTGCCTCCGTCCAGTATTTCGATTTTCCACGGGAACTCCGCTGCGCTTTTCACCTGCTCACTGAGCAGAGGGATGTTTTTGAAGACACACTCCACGTAGGCGGACGAAGGAGCGCTCATATTTTGGCGTTCGCCGGTGGCCAGTTCGGTGACTGTAATTTTGCTGCCGGGGGTCTGGTCTTCGTGCAGCGAGAAACCCAGACCGCTGTTGGACATTCCGATGGCGGAGTGAAGCGGCTCAAGCAGTTCGCCTTGATTGTCGCTGCCAAAGACACACATAGTGCCATCGGCAAAGGTGAACACCAGAGGTCCGGTGGGGACAAGCCCGCCGTAGGAATCCTGTTCGTACCAGAGGGTCATGCGGCACCGGGCGTCTCCCACATGGATGACGGCCGATTCAATGTGTTCGGGGGCGTATTCTTCGATTTCGACCGGCTCTAATGTGGACAGGTCAAATCCGTGCAGCCGGTCCAGCATGGCCTTTGAGGAATTCACGATCAGCGCGGCGGTTTCCGGGTCGGTGGGGGCATCGGCCGCACCGGGGACACACTCCACGACGGGGACCAGATACGTTCCATACATCCGGATGGGGTCCAGTTCGTAGGACAGCTTGTCGGCGTTTTTCAGGAAGGCCGCCGCCCGGTCGGCGGGTTCCAGATTCTCGTAGGGGTCCTCGCCGCTTTCGGGGGCGGGCAGACCGGTAACTTCCAGCGTGTGGGGGCCGTCATCCCTTGGTACTGTCAAAAAGCACACCGCCACCACGACGCAGGCCACAAGGGCGATGAGCACCACCCAGAAGGCCGGCTTTTTGTAGTGCATGACGCTCTTGACCCGGCTCTTGACGCCCACCTCGCCAAAGGCAAGAGGGCAGGCGGCCACAGTGCGGCGGCGCACGCCGCAGTGGAGCAGGGCGGTGGAGTAGGCCTGACGCTCCTCGCGGGCCATGTTGGAGGCCACTTTCTCGTCGCAGGCCAGCTCCATGTCCCGGCAGAACAGGATATAGGCTGCCCAGACCAGCGGGTTGAACCAGTGGACCGAAAGGATCAGAAATCCGATCGGCTTCCACCAGTGGTCGCCCCGGTGGATGTGGGCGCGCTCGTGGGCAATGACGTGGCCCATGTCGGCCTCGTCCATGGAATAGGGCAGGTAGATGGTGGGGCGCAGCAGACCCAGCACAAAGGGGGAGTCCACCTGTTCGCTCTGCTTGATGTTTTCCCGCAGCAGGGTGGCGGTGGCCACGCGGCGGCGCAGCAGAAGGTAGCTGACCAGCGCGTACCCTACCATGAGAATCAGGCCGGCCAGCCAGACCCATGCGGCGATGGCTGATACGCGGATAATTCCTCCTGAGGACGACCGTGCGACAATGACGGGGCCATCACTCTGCGAGGGTTCGGCGGTTTTGTTCCCGCCCTGTATGGGAACCAGAATCGGTCCCTCCTCAAGGACGGTTTCACCGGCAACGGGATCGATCTCAATCAAAGCGTCGGCTACCCGATATTCTGCGGTGAGAACCGAAGGCGGCTGGACATCCGGGACCAGACTGAACTTGCTCTCAAGAGACAACGGGCAGATCAGCCGCAGGGCCACCAGCCCCCAGAGCAGGCAGAAAATCCAACGGGGCGCCTTGCGGAAAATCAGCCGCAGCACCACCACGGCCAGAATCATCCAGCTTGCGGTCATGCTCAGGTTGAGCAGCTTCAAAAACAATGCTTCCATGGGCACCTCCTATTTTTCGATGATGCGGCGAATCTCCTCAATCTCGGCGTCGGACAGCTCCTGCCGCCGGGCAAAGGCGGCAATGAAAGCGGGCAGACTGCCCTCAAACTTCTTTTCCACCAATTCGTCCAGCTCGCTCATCTGGGCCTCCTCCTTGGAAATCAGGGAGTGGACGATGGTGTTTTCATTCTGCACCACCCCGCGCTCGGACAGGCGCTTGATGACGGTGTAGGTGGTGGTTTTGGACCAGCCCAGCTGCTCCCTGCAGAGGCGGGCCAGTTCGGTGCTTTTCACCGGCTCGTGCTCCCAGAGAATCAGGCAAAAGCGGTATTCGCTCTCGAAAATCTTCGGTGTGGACATGGGGAAACACTCCTTTCAGGTCTAACCGATTAGTACAATTATATTCTAACCGGTTAGACCACTCCTTGTCAAGAAAATTTACAAACTGCGTATTGTTTCGGAAAACGGATGGTGGTACAATACCACCGACATTCCAACAAGGATGCGAGGTATTGCTATGAATGTAAAAGTGACCGACCTGTTTGACCTTTCCCACACCCTTGCCGCCGATTATCTGCGGCAGTTTACATACCCCTGGCAGGCGCTGGACGGCATCAAGGAACTGATTCTGTCCCTTGGCCCCACGCTGGGCGGCGAGTACGAGCAAGTGCAGCCCGCTGTCTGGGTGCACAAAAGCGTCACGGTCTTCCCCTCCGCCTACCTGGGCGCTCCCTGCATCATCGGCCCCGGGACCGAGGTGCGCCACGGCGCCTTTGTCCGCGGCAGCGCGCTGGTGGGTGCCAACTGCGTGGTGGGCAACAGCGTGGAGCTGAAAAACGTCATCCTGTTCGACAACGTGCAGGTGCCCCATTACAACTATGTGGGCGACTCCATTCTGGGTTACAAGAGCCACATGGGTGCCGGCTCCATCACCTCCAACGTCAAGGCCGACAAGACCCCCGTGGCAGTCAAGGGTGACGAGGTCATTGATACCGGTCGTAAGAAGTTCGGCGCCATGCTGGGCGACTTTGTGGAAATCGGCTGCAACAGCGTGCTCAACCCCGGCACGGTGGTCTGCCCCCACTCCAATGTGTACCCTACCTCCTGCGTGCGCGGCGTTATTCCGCCCGACAGCATCTGGAAGACCGGCGGCGTGGTGGTATCCAAGAACAAGTAAAACAAAAAAATGCTCTGGTTCGGCTGAACCAGAGCATTTTTTCAGGACTTTTTCACATTCAGTGCCCGCATGGCGTTCAGAACGGCGAGGACCGCCACGCCGACATCGGCAAAGACGGCCAGCCACATGGAGGCAATGCCCACGGCGCCCAGAATCAGCACGACCGCCTTGACGCCCAGCGCGAACACAATATTCTGCCGCACGATGCGCAGGGTGCGCCGGGCGACGGAAATGGCCTGTGCCACCTTGGTGGGGTTGTCGTCCATCAGCACCACATCGGCGGCCTCGATGGCGGCATCCGATCCCAACGCCCCCATGGCGATGCCCACGTCGGCTCGGGAGAGTACCGGCGCATCGTTGATGCCGTCGCCCACAAAAATCAGACTACCCTTGGGAGAGACTTCATTTAGTAATTCTTCCACACGTTCTACTTTGTCGGCAGGGAGCAGTTCGGCGTGGACCTCGTCCAGACCCAACCGAGCGGCCACCGCCTCGCCCACTTTTTTGGTGTCGCCGGTCAGCATGACGGTTTTGCGCACGCCGCATCGTTTCAGAGCGGAAATGGTTTGGGCGGAGTCTGCCTTCACGGTGTCAGAAATGACCAGATGGCCCAGATAATCATCGCCCCGGGCCACGTGGACCACGGTGCCGACCTCGGCGGCAGGAGAGGGGGTAAGTCCGATATCCTGCATCAGTTTTTCGTTGCCGGCCCGGACGGTGTGATCGTCCACCGTGGCCTGAACGCCGCGGCCGGGCAGTTCTTCGGTGTTCTGCACGCGGGTAGTGTCAACCTCGCCGCCCCATGCATCCCGGATGGAGCGGGAAATGGGGTGGTCGGACCAGCACTCGGCCAGCGCCGCCGTCTCCAACAGTTCCTTTTTTGTGCATCCCGCGGGGTGGAGGGCGGTGACGGTAAAGCTGCCCTCGGTCAGGGTGCCCGTCTTGTCAAAGACTACGATTTCGGCCTTGGAGAGCACCTCCAGATAGTTGCCGCCCTTGACCAGAATACCGACCCGGGAGGCACCGCCGATGCCCCCGAAGAAGGACATAGGCACCGAGATGACCAGCGCGCAGGGGCAAGAGACTACAAGGAATACCAGCGCCTGATGGAACCACTTGCCCCAGTCGCCTGTGAACAGGGGCGGGAGCACCGCCAGCAGCACGGCGGCGCCCACCACGGCGGGGGTATAGTACCGGGCGAATCTGGTGATGAACTGTTCGGCTTTGGCCTTGCGGCCTGCGGCGTTTTCCACCAGTTCCAGAATGCGGGCCACGGTGGACTGGCCGTAAGCTTTGGTAACCGTGACGCGCAGCAGACCTTCTCTGTTGACGCAGCCGGACAGCACTTCGTCGCCGGCCTGTACGTCACGGGGTGCCGACTCGCCGGTCAGGGCGGCGGTGTCCAGTGTGGACACGCCCTCGGTTACCACGCCGTCCAACGGGATGCGTTCGCCGGGTTTTACCACGATGGTGCTGCCCACGGCGACCTCTTCGGGGTCAATCTGTATTACGCTGCCATCGCGCTCCACATTGGCCCAGTCGGGGCGAATGTCCATCAAAGCGGCAATGTTCCGACGGGATTTGCCCACTGCATAGCTCTGGAATAACTCGCCCACCTGATAAAAGAGCATAACAAAGACCGCCTCGGGGTACTCACCGGTGGCGAAAGCGCCCACGGTGGCAAGGGCCATCAGGAAGTTCTCGTCAAAGACCTGGCCGCGGGCAATGTTGCGTGCAGCACGCCAGAGCACATCCCAGCCGATGATGGCGTAGGGGACCAGAAAGGCGGCGAACCGCGTCCATCCGGTCAGGGGGAGCAGGGCAGCGACGATCAGCAGCGCGGCGGCAATTGCGATGCGCGCGACAGTGCCTTTGGTGACGTGTTCGCTGCCGTGGTCATGTCCATGGTCGTGTCCACAGCCGCAGGAGCAGCCAAACTCGGGGGCATGGAATTCATGGTGGTCGTGACCACAGTTGCAGCTGTGTTTGTGATGATGTTCCTGTTCGTGTTCATGGCAGCAGCCGCAGGAACAGGAAGCGTGTTCGTGTTCGCTCATCGGTTTATTCCTCCACGTGTTCCAGACCCTGGTCGATGATGGTGCGTACATGGCCGTCGGCAAGGGAGTAAAACACCGTTTTGCCCTCCCGGCGGTATTTGACCAATTTGCTACTTTTGAGAATACGCAGCTGGTGGGAAATGGCCGACTGGCTCATACCCAGCAGCTGGGCGATGTCGCACACGCACATTTCCGACTCAAACAGCGCATACAGAATGCGGATACGAGTGGAATCGCCGAATACCTTGAATAGCTCGGCCAGATCGTACAGAATTTCCTCGTCGGGCATGGATTGGTTGACCTGTTTTACGATGTCCTCATGGATATGCATATAGTCACAGCAGGCCATATCTTTGTGGTCAGTCATTTTTGTCACTCCAATATATGAATGATTGTTCATACGATGATTATAATGCGCAAATTCCGATTGTCAAGGGAAACTGGAAAAAATCTTGTAAAGAACACGGAAATGGCGTAAAATATAGAAAACATCATTCCCATCGGAAAGGGATCTGCATATGGCAACCGATTTATTTGAAAAATCCATTCATACGCTGGAGCTGCCCCGGGTTCTTACCATGCTAGCCCATGAGGCCCGCACCGAGGAGGGCAAGGAGCGTTGTCTTGCTCTGCGGCCCATGACCGACGCTGACGATGTGCAGCGGGCGCTGAAGGAGACCTCGGCGGCACTGAACCTCTTGGTCACCAAAGGTTCCCCCGGCCTGGGCGGGGTCAAGCCTGTGCGCTCTGCTCTGCAGCGGGCCGACATGGGGGGCAGTCTGAACACCCGCGAACTGCTGGATGTGGCCGCCGTCCTCCGCGCTGCACGCTCGGCCCGGGATTACGGGTTGGAGGCCGACGGGGAGAGCATCATCAGCCATCTGTTCGCCAGCCTGACAGCCAACAAGTATCTGGAGGAACGCATTACCACAGCCATCCCTGCCGAGGGTGAGATCGCCGACGCTGCCAGCAGCGAACTGGCCTCCATCCGCCGGCACAAGCGTGCCACCGCCGCCAAGGTGCGTGATATTCTGAATAAGCTGCTTGCCTCCAACCAGTCCAAATTCCTGCAGGAGAACATCGTTACCCAGCGCTCGGGCCGCTATGTGGTGCCCGTCAAGTCGGAGCATAAAAACGAAATTCCCGGCTTGGTTCACGATGTGTCCGGCTCGGGCGGCACCTTTTTCATCGAACCCATGGGTGTGGTCAAGGCCAACAACGAACTGCGTGAGCTGGAGGTCAAGGAGGAAAAGGAAATTGAGCGCATTCTGGCTGAACTGTCTGCCGAGTGCGCCCAGTTCAAAGAGAATATTGCACAGGATTACGACCTGATCGTCCTGATCGACTGCATTTTTGCCCGTGCTCAGTTGTCCACCCGTATGCGGGGTATGGAGCCCCGCCTGTCCGACAAGGGAATGTATCTGCGCCGTGCCCGGCACCCGCTGCTGGACCCCAAAAAGGCGGTGGCCAACGATCTGATGCTCGGTGAGGAATTTGATACGCTGGTCATCACCGGTCCCAACACCGGCGGCAAAACGGTCACCCTGAAAACCTTCGGTCTGTTGTCTTTGATGGCCCAGTGCGGCCTGCACATTCCTGCCGACGACGGCTCGGTGGTCAAGGTGTTTTCCCGCGTGCTGGCTGACATCGGTGACGAGCAGTCCATCGCCCAGAATTTGTCTACCTTCTCCTCACACATGGTCAACATCGTGGGTATTCTGGAGCAGTGCGACTATGAGACATTGATTTTGTTTGACGAGTTGGGCGCCGGTACCGACCCGGTGGAAGGCGCCGCTCTGGCTGCCGCCATCATTGAGTCGGCTCGCGAAATGGGTGCGCTGGTTTGTGCGACGACCCACTATGCTGAGCTGAAGGTCTACGCCATGACCACTCCCGGCGTGCAAAACGCCTCCTGTGAGTTCAACGTGGACACCCTTGGACCGACCTACCGTCTGCTTGTGGGTATTCCCGGAAAGTCCAATGCCTTCGCCATCTCCCAACGGCTGGGGCTCAGCGAGTATATTATCCAAAAGGCAGCCGACCGTCTGGACGCCGAGAACGTCCGTTTTGAAGATGTACTGACCCAGTTGGATGTGCAGCGCCGTGCCATGGAAGTGGAAAAGGAAAAAGCTGCACAGCTGCGCCGGGAGATGGAGGAGTCCTCCAAGACCGCCCGGGAGTATCGCAAAAAAATTGAGGAAGAGCGCGCCAAGGCGGTGGAAAAGGCACAGGCTGAGGCTCGCGCCATCATTCAGGAGGCCCGCGACACCGCCGACCGGGTCTTCAAGGAACTCAACGATATGCGCCGCAAACAGGAGAAGGAGGGGCGCGAGGCCGACTGGCAGGCCGCCAATGACCGACGCGCAAACCTGCGCCATGCTCTGAATGAGGCTGAGAACGCCCTTGGCACCCGGGAGGAAGAGGAACTGCCGCCTCCCACCCGTCCTGCCATCGTTGGCGACACGGTGGAACTGGTCAAGATGGGCACCCGCGCCACCGTGTTGGCCGTCAACAAGGACGGGTCTCTCCAACTGCAGGCCGGTATTTTGAAAATTACCGCCAAGCAGGATGAAGTCCGTGTGGTGGAAGGGGAAGAACAGAAAACCAAAAAGCAGGCTCGCCAGTATGTTGCCAATGCGCAGCGTCAGCTGCGGGGAGCGGCCTCCAGCGAAATCGACCTGCGAGGCATGATGACCGACGAGGCCGTGGCCGCCACCGAAATGTTCCTGGACACCGCGATGCTGGGCAAGCTGAACAGTGTGACCATCATCCATGGAAAGGGAACCGGTGCCGTGCGCAAGGCCATCCGGGATTACCTGAAACGCAGTAAATATGTCAAATCCTTCCGCCCCGGTAAATACGGGGAAGGGGAAGACGGTGTGACAGTTGTGGAGTTGAAATAGACAAAGACTGCAATGATTTTTAAGCAGAATGACCATTGACGGGTGCTTGCAAATTTGGTATGCTATGTGTGATAATATCCACTTTGTTTGCTATCATTTTTTACATGGGGAGAAATGCTTTATGTATATCAAAGAAGCTGTTGTGAATAACCAGGTTGGCCTGCATGCCCGTCCTGCGACCTTCTTTATTCAGAAGGCCAATGAGTTCAAGAGTTCCATCTGGGTGGAAAAGGATGAGCGTCGTGTCAACGCCAAGAGCCTGCTGGGCGTTCTCTCTCTGGGTATCGTGAAGGGAACAGCCATCAACCTGATCGCCGACGGCACCGATGAGACCGAGGCCGTGGACGCTCTGGCTGAGCTGATTGCCACCAATTTCGCAGAATAATGCCCCATAACGGCGCGCCGCCCCTTATGGCGCGGCGCTCTTTCTTTATAGCAACTTGTTTTTAAGGAGCTGCAGGATGTCGAAACATCATTATGATCGACAATTGGATGAGATTCGCCGCAAGGAAAAGCAGCTTTTTGCCGATTGCGCCAAAGAGGATGCACCTTCTACCGGCTTGATGGCTAAGGTGGAGGCCCGTATTCCTGCCAAGCTGGTGGACAGTATGGACGAGGCATTTTACCTTGCGTTTCAGGTTTTGTTCGAAAAGGGGACACGTCTGCTGCGCCTGACCTTTTCGGAAAAACGCTTGCGCGCCGAACGGTTTATCCGGGAATATTACCTGAAAGAGGACCCCAACGCAGAAAGGCTGCGTTCCTTCCACAAAAGCGCCCGGACGGGCGGCATCGTCAACACCGTGCTGGCTACGGTAGAGGGATTTGTTATGGGCCTGTTCGGAATGGGACTGCCCGATATTCCTGTTTTGATGTCTCTGCTGCTGCGCACGATTTACACCACTGCGCTGCGTTACGGCTATCGGTTTGACAATCCCCGGGAGCGATATTACATCCTGCTGGTGCTGTCGGCCGCCCTCGCCAAGGGTAGCCTGCGGCGGGAGTACTCCCTGAAGGCCGATCAGGTAGGGAGAGCCATCGACTCGGGGGTGCGGCTGAATATCGATCTGGAGGAACAGATGCGTGAGACCGCCAAGGCGCTTGCACGTTCTATGCTGGTGGTCAAATTCATTCAGACCACTTCCGTCATCGGTGTGGTGGGCGGCGTACAAAACTTTGCTGCCAGCCGGAAGGTGGCCGTGATGGCCAATTTGAAATATCAGAAGCGTTTTCTGCTGCGCAAGAAAGAGGAACGCTGACCATACATAAAGGAAGGTGGCGAAGCCTTTGACATTCGAAGAACTGAAGGAGAAGGCTCACGGCCTTCCGCTGAAACCCGGCGTCTACATTATGCAGGACGCAAAAAACAAGGTCATCTACGTAGGTAAGGCCAAGACACTGAAAAACCGGGTTTCCCAGTACTTTGCCAATCTGGCCTCCCACACCGAAAAGACCCGGGCAATGGTCTCTCAAATCGACCATTTTGATGTTATCATCGCCGATTCCGAGTTTGAGGCGCTGGTGTTGGAAAACTCTCTCATCAAGCGCCACAAACCGCATTACAACATTCTGCTGAAAGACGACAAGGGTTACCCTTACATCCGCTTGGATGTGAAGGCGGAGTACCCCACATTTTCCCTGTCCAATCGTGTCGCCGATGATGGCGCCCGCTACTTCGGACCCTATGGCGGCCGGGGCGCCACATGGGATATCGTGGATGCCCTGCGTTCCGCGCTGAAGCTGCCCTCCTGCAGCAGGAAATTTCCCCGGGACATTGGCAAGGAACGCCCCTGTCTCAACTACCATCTGGGCAAGTGCGCCGGTTGGTGCCGACCCGAACTGGCCCGGGAGGACTATCGGGAGGCTATCGAGCAGGCCGTCCGTTTGTTGGAAGGCAAGTTCAAAGAGGTGGGCGATGAGCTGCTTGCCGAAATGGAGCAGGCCGCGGAAGACCTGCGCTTTGAGCGTGCCGCCGAACTGCGGGACCGCTACAAGGCCATCGAGCTTTTGGGCAAGCGGCAGAAGGTGCTCTCGGGCAGCCTGGCTGATACCGACGTGGTGGGTTTCCACCGGGGAGAGGCGAAAAGCTGCTTTGTCGTGCTCCACTTTTTGGACGGCGAACTGGCCGCTAAGGATTGGGAATTGGTGGAGACACCCATGGAAGCCAACGATGCCGAGGTTGTGTCTACCCTTGTAGTGCAGTTTTATTCAGGGCGCAATCAGGTTCCCAAGCAGATCCTGCTGCCCTGTGAGATCGAGGATGAGGTTCCGCTGACCCGTATGCTCAGTGAAAATGCCGGTCGCCGAATTCATCTGGTTACCCCCCAGCGCGGAGCAAAAATGGATCTGATCCGCCTTGCCAACACCAACGCTGTGGAGGAGGTGGAGCGGGCTACCACCCGGGCTGAGCGCACCAACAAACTGCTAGAACTGTTGGGCAAGACGCTGGGTCTGGAGGGTCCGCCCCGCCGCATGGAGGCCTACGATATTTCCAACACGGGTGCCGATGACATTGTGGCATCCATGACGGTTTTCGTGGACGGCAAACCCCGCAAGCGGGACTACAAACATTTTAAAATCCGTGGTCTGACCGGTCCGGACGATTACGCTTCCATGGCGCAGGTCATTACCCGCCGGTTCAACCACTATCTCGACGGTGACGAAAACTGGAGCGAGAAGCCTGACCTGCTGCTCATCGACGGCGGCAGCGTCCACGCAAAGACTGCCCGGGATGCCCTGAAGGCATTAGGGCTGGACATTCCCACCTTTGGCATGGTCAAGGACGATCGCCACCGCACCCGCGCGCTGGCGGCACCTGATGGTCGGGAGATCGGTATTCAGCAGAATCAGGCGCTATTCGCCCTGATTGGCACCATTCAGGAGGAGACTCACCGTTTTGCCATCGAGTTCAACCGCGCCCAACACGGAAAAAAGGTGAAAGGTTCTTCGCTGGATAATATTCCCGGCGTAGGTCCCAAGCGCCGTGCCGATCTGCTCAAGCACTTTAAGAGCATCAAAAACATCAAGGCTGCCAACGAGGCTCAACTGGCTGAAGTGGTGGACAAAAAGACCGCAAAGGCGGTGTATGAATACTTCCGCAAGGAAGAATGAAGAAATGAGGGAACCGTGAAACGCTGTCTTGTAGCTTTGTTGTGTATCCTGTTCTGTTTCGGTGTCGGCTGCTCTCCCAAAGGGGTGCCGATCAAGCAGGACGGAGAGACCGATAAAATGGAATGGACCGCCCAAGCGGTCGCTGCTGCTGTGGTGAAAAGCCAGAGTGATGCCGACGGACTGGCGGAGCTGTCCGGCGACATCCTGACGGGGTACCTGAATTCCCTCGGTCTGACCGAATGGGAGGATGCCGCCGTGCTGACCGGACAGGGCATGGACGGCCGGGAAATTACAGTGGTCAGATTGGCCGATGAAGCCGCAGCAAAGGCTGCTGCCCAATGTCTGGAAGACCACCGGGAGGCTCGTATCCGTGATTTCTTCGGCTATGCGCCCGATCAGGCTGACTTGCTGGAGCAGGCTGTGGTGCTGACTGAGGGGAATTGTGCCGCCTTTCTGGCCTGCGCTGATATGAAAGCTGCCGCAACCGCCTTTGCCGCCTGTTTTGATGGTACGGTGACCGAGTTTGTTTCGCTGCCGTCCGCTGCGATCCCTGAAATTTCTCCGGAGCCAACCCCGGAATCCCACCTTACTCCCGAACCGACGCCGGAACTATCCGCGCAGCCCACGCCTGCCGACCTCAACCTCGATCTGGACATCAGCAGTTTTCCTGCTTACCACCGGCCAGGGGACGTGGACATGACCCTGTACGACCATTCCACCATCGTGGCGGCGTGGAACGGCGGGGATGAAAGCGGCCTGTCGGATAAGGACAAGGCCATTCTGGACGCCTGCCGTACCGCCTTTGCCGAGGCGGTTACCGACGGCATGACCGAATATGAAACCGAGCTGGCCCTTCACGACTGGCTCATGGCCCACGGGAAGTACGATGACAGGTCCCGCGACAATGTGGCCCATATCGGCCGTCCCAATAACACCGATCCCTACGGTATGCTGGTGAACGGTTATGGTATTTGCCTTGGCTTTGCCACGACCTTCCAGCTGCTGATGGACCTTGCCGATATCGAGTGCATCACTGTGGTGGGTGCCGCCTACGATTCCACCGCCGACCACGCATGGAACATGGTGAAGCTGGACGGGGAATGGTACTGCGTGGACGTGACGTGGAACAATTCCTATGAAGATGCAGGCGGTTCTGCCAAAGCCACCCATAAATATTTCAACGTGACCAGTGCCATGCTGCGTGAAAACCAGCATCAGTGGGACTATCGCAAAACCCCGGAGGCCACCGCCGCCCGCTGCCGCTGGATTGAATAAAACGAAACGAAAGAAGGAAGACAAGATGCGCGTGATCTCCGGTTCCGCCCGCGGCCGCCGCCTGAAGGAGCTGCCCGGCATGGATACCCGCCCTACCACCGATCAGGTGAAGGAATCCATTTTCAATATCATCCAGTTTGATGTGGAGGGCCGCAAGGTCCTCGACCTGTTCGCCGGCACCGGCCAGATGGGCATTGAGGCTCTGTCACGCGGAGCCGCCCACGCCACCTTTGTGGAGTTGGCTCCTGCCGCTGCCAAAATCGTGCGTGAGAATGTGGAGCTGACCCGCTTTACCGATGTATCCAAGGTCGTACAGAGCGATTGGCGAGGCTTTTTGTCCTCCTGCCGGGAGAAATTTGATCTGATTTTTCTGGATCCTCCCTACAAGACCGATATGCTGGAAAACGCAATGCAGACCATCGCGGCAATTGACATCTTGTCGGAACATGGTATAATGATTTGTGAAAGTCCGCTGGACAAGGAACTGCCCGATCTGGCGGCGCCCTATGAAAAGGGTAAGGAATACCGATACGGCAAGATCAAGGTAACGCTGTACCGAAGAACGGTGTGAAGCCTGTATGAAAACTGCGATTTATCCCGGCAGCTTTGATCCGGTGACTTTGGGTCATTTGAATGTGATCAAGCGTGCAGGACAAGCCTTTGACAAGGTTATCGTCTGCGTTATGGTCAATTCGGAGAAGAACGGTGGCCTGTTTACTCCTGACGAGCGTGTGGACATGCTCCGCCGCACCACCAAGCACCTGCCCAACGTGGAGATCGACCAGTCCAGCGAACTGGTGGCCGATTACGCCCGCCGCCGGGGAGCGCGGGTTCTGGTGAAGGGTCTGCGTGCCGTCTCTGATTTTGAGAAGGAAGTGCAGATGGCCATCATCAACCGCAAACTGTACCACAATCTGGACACCTTTTTTATCCCGTCCAGCGAAAAGTACACCTATCTCAGCTCCACCGTGGTCAAGGAAATGGCCCGCTACGGAGCCGATCTGACCGATTTTGTCCCCCGCGAGATCATTGCGGAGGTTCAAGCCAAATTTAAGAAAGAGGAGGAATTCTGATGGCCAGCGGAGTAGAAGAATTACTGGATATCCTGTTTGAAATGATCGATGAGGCAAAAAGCGTGCCCCTGAGTTCCGAAAAGTGTATGATTGAGCGTGATCGTGCACTGGATCTGCTGGACGATATCCGTGCCCAGTTCCCCATGGAACTAAAGGAGGCCAAGAAACTGCTGGCCAACCGTACCGAGTACATCAGCGCCGCCAAGCGTGAGGCTGAACTCATCAAGAAACAGGCTGAGGAAGAAGCACACAGGATCCTGGACGGAAACGAACTGGTGAATCAGGCCCGTCAGAAGAGCGCTGATATGATTCGTGTGGCTGATGAGCGATGCCGTGAGCTGCAGCGTGTGGCCGAGGAGCGCTGCCGTGAGCTGCGCCGCGCTGCCAACGAATACTGCGAGGATGCCCTGCGCCGCACCGAAGAGGCTGTGGCCGAGGCCCACGAGGAGATCAAGCAGTCCCGTATTCGTTTCCGTGTAGCGGCCGGTGCCGAGCAGGAAGAGGAAACCCCTAAAGCCAATTCCAATGCCCGCAAGATCTACGATGTTGAAGCCGACGGCGGCATCTAAGTGAAGAAACAGGAAAACGCCATTCCGCATTGCGGAATGGCGTTTTTTACGGGAGCTCACATCCCGGTCAGGCCGAAGAGGAAAAGAAGAATCGACACGGCGGTACAGAGGATCCAACCCACCCAACGGGAGGCCAGTTCGGTTTTGGAAGGAATGGCCTTTTCAGGCTCAGCAACGCGGCTGCGGATCTTCCAACGGAACATTTCATCGGCATACAGGATGGAGACGACATTGACGATACACAGAATACAGCCGATGGAAAGGCCGGGAGATTCCACCTGCCGTACGGTGTATGCAACACCGAATATGCCGACCAGTGCTACCTGCAGGACGCAGAGTATTTTCTGACCGAGTTTCATGCTGGTCCATTTTGTTTTCATGGGAGCGCCTCCTTGCAGGAAAATGGTTCTCTGAAAATTCTACCCCATGGAGTGGGGGAAATCAAGACCGAAAAGGTTACAAATCCCTTGCAGGTATAGGACGACCTTTCGCACGCATATTCTGCAAAAAAAGGGGGCGAGCTTATGTCAAGATTGCTGACCCAACAGTCGGTGCGGGATGCATTGCTGGGGGTAGTGCTGGTGCTGGCAGCGGTCAGTCTGGTGCTCTGGCCCCAACAGTCCATGGAGGCGGCGTCTACCGGACTTGGCCTGTGTGCCAATGTCATTATTCCATCGCTGTTTCCTTTTTTTGTGCTGTCCGGTCTGGTGGTGGAGCTGGGACTGGCGGGGTATGTGGGGCGTGCGCTGGAGGGGGTCATGTATCCTCTGTTCCGGGTACCCGGTTCCTGCGCGTCTGCCCTTGCGCTGGGGTTTGTCGGAGGATATCCGGTGGGTGCCCGTACAGCAATCAATCTGTACGAAAAGGGGTTCTGTTCCAAAACCGAGGCCGAGCGATTACTGGCCTTCTGCAACAATTCCGGCCCGGCTTTTATTCTTGGTGTGGTGGGCGCAGGAGTGTTCTGCGACAGCCGGATTGGTGTGCTGCTTTATTTGGCTCATGCAGCGGCATCGGTGTGCGTTGGGCTGATTTTTCGTTTCTATAAGGGGAGTGAGGGGCGCGACGGAATGCGTTCGGCGGTGCGCTCTGATATTCGCGCTCAGCGGCTGAGCACTGCCTTTACCGAAACGGTGAAGAGTTCATTCCTCAGTACCTTGAACATCTGCGCCTTTGTGGTCTTTTTCACGGTGGTCATCCGGATGCTGACCGCCTCAGGAATCCTGCCTGCGCTGTCCAAGGGGTTGGGAATGCTTTTCGCGCCTTTTGGTATGACAGAGGAATGGGGACGCCGATTGCTGACCGGTGTGATGGAAGTGTCCTCCGGTGTGTGGTCTCTGACGGGGGAGGGCAGTCTGGGCGGCAGACTGTCCATGGCGGCCTTCATGCTGGGGTGGGCAGGCATTTCGGTTCATTGTCAGGTGTTGTCCTTTCTGGGGGACAGCCGCCTTTCGGCAGGCACTTACCTGACGGGCAAGATGCTTCACGGCGGTTTGTCTGCTTTGTTTGTGGGAGTTTTGGCCCGATTTTTTCCGCTGGAGGAACAGGTTTCTGCCTATTTGGCGGAACAGGTGGAGAGCATCGCATCCATGGATTTCGGAACAGCGTTGACGGTGTCGACAGTGTGTGCATGGATCGTTTGGTTGGCTTTTTTTACCCTTGCCGCTTATTGCCTGAAAAAATGTAGTGGAAAAAGGTTGAAACATCGTGTATAATGGCGGCAACAGGGAAGGAAAGAAGGAACCGCCATGCTGTTTGAAAAGAAAATCGAGCCGCGCTGTGCTTACTGTGCCCGAGGCACCGATCTGGCCGACGGAAATGTCGTCTGCCGGAAAAAGGGTGTGGTATCTGCCGGATATGCCTGCCGCGCCTTCCGTTACGATCCCCTGAAGCGCACGCCCCCCAAGCCGGCGGCGCCCGATTTCAGCAAGCTGAAAGACGAAGATTTCTCCCTGTAACCGTTTCCAAAAGCAACTGCCGCAGAGCATTCTGCGGCAGTTTTTGTATGGCTGGAAGAAATACAACGGCCCGACGGAGGTCTGATCCGTCGGGCCGATGTATTTTTAGAAGAGAGAGTTGGAAAATGTCGGTTACAGGGTTTCCTTGTTCTTGTTCTTGACCACATGGACCACCATGCCGGACAGAGCGAACAGGGCCAGGGCGTTGGGGATGACCATCAGGTAGTTGAAGGCGTCGGTCAGCTCCCAGACCAGATCGTTGGAGACCATGGTGCCCAGCAGAATGAAGACCAGACCGATGACGGTGTAGACGATGGTAGCGACCTTTTCGTTCTTCTTGAACATCCACTGGACGTTGATCTTGCCGAACAGGTTCCAGCTGAGTACGGTGGAGAATGCGAAGAAGAACAGGCAGATGGCCACGAAGATGGCGCCGAACTTCTCGCCGAAGATGGTGCCGAAGGCGGTCTGGGCCAGATTGGTCTTGGACAGGCCGCTGGCGGCCACGGCGCCGCACTCGTACAGGGGACCGTCCTTGGTGTACAGGGTGGAGATGATGACCAGAGCGTTCAGGGTCAGAACCACGAAGGTGTCGATGAACACGCCGATCATGGCGACGACGCCCTGCTCGTGGGGGTTCTTGACGTTGGCCAGAGCGTGTGCGTGGGGAGTGGAGCCCATACCGGCCTCATTGGAGAACAGGCCGCGCTTGGCACCCTGGCTGATGGCGGCCTTGATGGCTGCACCGAAGGCACCGCCAATGATGGCCTGAGGCTGGAAGGCGTACTTGAAGATCATGCCGAAGGCGGCGGGGAGGTAAGTGATGCGGGCAACCAGAACCACCAGACAGCCCACCAGGAAGATGGTGGCCATAACGGGGACCAACTTTTCGGTGACCGAGGCCAGACGCTGTACGCCGCCCAGGAAGATGAAGGCGCAGACGATGGCCAGGATCACGCCCACGTACACGGTGGGAACGTTGAAGGCGTTCTGGAAGGACTCGCCGATGGAGTTGGCCTGCACCATGCAGCCGAAGAAGCCCAGAGCCAGCGTGATGGCGATGGCGAAGAAGAAAGCCAGGAACTTGCCGAAGCCGCCCTTGAAGGCCTTGGTGATGTAGTACACCGGGCCGCCGCGCACAGTGCCGTCGGCATCCACTTCGCGGGTGGAGATGGCCAGAGTGGCCTCAGCGTAGATGGTGGCCATGCCCAGGAAGGCGATGATCCACATCCAGAAAATGGCGCCGGGGCCGCCGGTCAGGATAGCGCCGGACGCACCGACGATGTTGCCGGTGCCGACCTGAGCTGCGATTGCGGTGGCCAGAGCCTGGAAGGAGGTCATGCCGGCCTTCTGCTTGCCGCCGCGCAGGGACAGGCTGCCGAAGACCTTCTTCATGCCTTCGCCGAAGCAGCGCACCTGCACGAAACGGGTGCGGATGGAGAAGAACAGGCCCACGCCGATCAGCAGCACGATCAGAATGTAGCTGGACAGGTAATTGTTGATGTCACATACGATGGGGTACAGTGCGGCTTCAAGGTTTGCTAACATTGTTTTCCGTTCCTTTCATAATAGCAACAAAACGAAAAGCCGGGTCATGCGAACATGATCCGGCTCTGAAGAACGAAAACAGGCGGGCAGGGTGTTTCCCTGTCCCGAGTGTGAATCGTATCGTCAAACTCTGTCCTTTTACCTGAGAGATTGGCACGAAATTCGCGCTTTGCACCTTCGGTATCTCCATTGAAGGAGACTTCTCCAGAGCCACATCCATCTGCAGTCCTCATCCCGTTTGGGACACCTGAGAGTTTCGCTCCTTCGGTAAGCCGGACGGCTTTTTCCTGCAGACTTCGCTTGTCGCTATGTAATTATGTATCAGACTTTACCATGTTGAATTGACCTTGTCAACCCTGAAAAACGGATTTTGTCGATTTACCCAGATGTGCGCGCAGAAAAGACACTTGTTTGTGCAAATTAGGCTTTCGGCTCGGTGATATAGCTGATCCCGAAAGCGTCCAGATCGGCCATGGTCACCCATCCGGCCTGCAGAGCGGACGTTATATTTTCCTCTGTGCCGTCGTCGTAATAGACGGTGACATACTGGCTTTTGATGCAGGAGAAGGAGTATACGTTTGCCTCATCCTCCCAGATGGGCTCCAAGGCCGTGGCAAAAGCCAAATCGGGGTCGTCCAGAGAATGGTCCACGATGGACAGGATATTCCCACGCGGCGCGACGCAGGTGATTTCGTAGTCGACTTTTGGGTCTGCCCAGTAGTGGATGCCGAAACGATCCAAATCACCGATGACGGCGTGACCACGTTCCAAAGCGGTCTTGATATCCTCCTCGGTGCCGTCGGTGTAGCGGACGATGATGTATTGGCTGATGGGATTGCCAAAGATGTATCGGTTTGTTTCATCTTCGAAAAACACTTCTTCCGCGTCGTTCAACTCACGGTCTCCGGTCTGGTCGGTGATGGAAACAATGGATTTTCCGGTGATGGGAAGGGAAAACTCCGCGCTTAAACCGTACATAGCCAGACGGTAAGTGCCCGCAGGCAGGGCGCCGTAGGAGCCGAGGGAGTAGCTCTTTTCCGTGTATCCTCCTGCGAACAGGAGAATGCCGATGTCGTTAAACATATAATTCTTGTCATCCAGTACCGGCACCTTGTACCACACGCCGTCCAGCAGGACGTGAAGGGAGAAATATTCGCCGAACATCCAATCGGTTTCACTGCGGTTGGTCAGGACAACGGTGATTTTACTGTCGGTCAGTTCTTTTAACGCTATGGTGATTCCCTCGGGCGGGGTCAGTTCTTCGGCGGGGAACAGGCGGTCTGCAATCCAGCCGTCGGTGCCCTCGGACAACAGCCGTCCGCAGGGCATGGCCGAAAGACTGACCGGAGCGCGGGAGTATTCCCATTCATAGTCTTCTTCCAGCGCGGTGAAATCAAAGTCAAATTCGTACACCGAACCGTCCCGCAGGATCAGATACCCGTCGCTCCACGCGGCATGGATGCCCCAACCGTCCTTGGAGCCGATCTCGATGCCGTACACGGGCAGTTTCACCTGCTCGGCGGTCCAGTTTGTGACCGGGGTGGCTTTGACAGCGGAAAGACGCTTGAGAATGGCACCTTCATCCGATTGATCGAAGGTAATGGAGCCGCGGCCGCCTTCTTGATCGAACCGGTAAAAATGCATGGCACTGGTTCCGGGGGATGCTTCGTCCCAAAGGTCGTTCCCGGCGGATTTTTTGCCGCACCCCAGCAGGAACAGCAGCAGGGCGGTACAGAGCAACAGCGCAAGGGCCTTTTTCATAAAGTCGTCCTCCTTTTTCGCGGGTTTCCATCTGTTGGATTAGACGACGAAAGCCGGAAAAAAGTTCCGGCTTTCTGGAGAAAGAGGTTATTTTTTACGGAAGATTCGCAGCAGGGAAATGGTCACGATGATCACCACGATGACCAAAATGACCACCCAGAAGTTCTGGGATACGAAACTGAGCGCGATCAAGGCGGGGGAGGCGATCACATCGGCCCGGGCTGAAATGACGGTGCCAAACAGAGCCAGCAATGCAACCAGCAGATTGGTGAATTTTCTCATGGAAAAACCTCCGATCAATATGTGATTATTTTTTGCGGAAAATGCGCAGCAGATTTAAGCCGACGATGATGACTACGACGATGACCAAAACGGCAACCCAGGTATAATTGGGTTCGGTGCGCACGGGTTCCACGATCAGGTCGGCCCGGGCTGAAATGACGGTGCCGAACAGAGCTAGCAGAGCAACCAGCAGATTGGTAAATTTTCTCATGGAAAAACCTCCGATTAATATGTAATTATTTCTTGCGGAACAGGCGCAGCAGTGTTGCCGCCACGATGATCACCACGATGACCAGAACGGCGGGCCAGATGGCGCTGACGGTATTGCGGATGAGGCCGCCGAAGGTCATGACATCGGCGCGGGCTGAAATGACGGTGCCGAACAGAGCCAGCAGAGCAACCAGCAGATTGGTAAACTTTCGCATAACAAAATCCTCCTTATAGTTGAATAATACAGCCGATGCCGTAAGAGACTGCGTTGGCAAGCAGGGCGAACAAAAAGGGGCGCTTCAGTTGATAGGAGCAGCTGCGGTAGCACCGCCACTCGACGACCACGGCGGCGCATTCCAGAATCACAGTCACCCAAACCGGGCTCCAGCCCAGCAGGCCGGTGGACAGGTGGTACAGCAGCACCACGGCGGGGTTGGTCAGGATGTTCACCAGCGCCACCACGGTTAGTTCCCGCCACCCGCGCAGGCCCCAGATCAGGGCAAAGAGTTCCTCGAGAACAAGAGTCAGCAGCAGGGACATGGCAAGGGCGATCAGCATTTCATTTCATCCCTCCCCAAGGGCCGCCACAGCAGGGCCAGACTGACCAGTGCCACCAGCGCATAGGCCACGGGCGATGTGAGAATGCTCGGCAATCCCATCCAGCTGGGCAGATAGCCGATAAACAACCCGAAAGTCAGCAGACCGAAGGCGAAGCCCTTGCAGCCGGGGGTCACTTTGGCGGCCGCCCAGAGGGTGATGGGCATGGTCATGTTGAACAGGAAGACCGCCAGGGTGCCCAAGACGGGCACGTCGCAGAATAAGTACAGAATGGCCGCTGCGATCAGAGTAATGGCCGAGGTTTTGCGTGTCCCCAAACGGTCCATCAGAATACCGCCTGCCATCTTGCCCAGCACCAGCGCCACGGTCAGAATGACCGCCCAGTGTCCGGTGCCTTTCCAATCAAAGGACTGGTTTAACCCCATGTAGGAGCGCAGCACCACCACCAGAAACAGGGGCAGCAGTGGGGCATAGCCGTTGACCGGCGCGGTGTCGCAGGGAGAATTGCCCGAGCGCAGGGAGCCAAAGAAACTGCGATAGGGGAAAAGAATGAATGCGGCCATCAGAACCAGACCGATTGGCCCAAGCCAGAGGGGGATGGCGATTCCTCTGCCCCAAAGGGTGCCGATGAAAAGACCCAATGCGCCCGGTGAAACGAAAATACCCAGCGCCGCTGCCCGTTTCTGGCTGGTATTCAGCACGTCGATGCCGCCACCCAGATGAAACAAGGCGTTGCCGCAGCCGGCGATCACGGCGGTCAGGACCGGCAGGGGAGACAGATAGGCCAGCGCCACCAGAATACAGCCTGCCGCGGCCACCGGAGCGTTGCGGTCGAACTTGTCGGCCAGCAGACCCAGGGGCATCTGCAAAGCAAAGGCGCAGAAGTTATACAGCAGCAGACAAAGGGCGAATTCCTCGGTATCCGCCAGGGTTCGGAACACCAGAAAGGCGCAGCTCAGGTCAACCCAGAAGTGGGCCGCGCTGTATATGCCGAGCATGGTCTTGTGCTTCATAGGTGAGCCTCCCTTAACGCATATTTTTACGCTTATTATACATTGATTTCCATTTTTCTGTCGTTAAAAATCGGTTACAAATTTCCGCTCTATCCATAAAGACGCAAAAAGTCGGAAAATATTTCCGACTTTTTGAAAAATTATTCTGTTCCTGAGGTGCTTTTTTCAGTGGCGGGATCGGGTTCATAGGTGATTTCCAGCTGCAGGTCACCTGCGGTGCCTAAAATCGTTTGACAGACTGACAGCGAGTTTTGCAGTTGTGCGTGGATCTTGTCAACGTTCAAATCGCGATAACTTTTGCCGCCGGTCAGGTCAAGTTCACCGTTTTGGTAGGAATCTATCGCGGCATAGGTGTCCAGAAGAATGACCGGCTTGTTCAGGAAATTTGAGCCCGGATTGACCATGAAGAAAGGAATGTAGCCGGCGCTTTCCACAGTTGTTTCGCCTGTGACCAAATCTTTTTTCAACTCCAGATTGAGCAGGACGGTGGAGTTGGTGTCGTCAAAGTCCTGATTGGAAATGAAGTTGCCCAGGGAGTAGCACACAAAGCCGGAATTGCCCGCCTCGGTGGTGATGAATTCATAGGGCTGCAACACATGGGGGTGTCCGCCCAGCACCAGATCGGCCCCCAGGTCCACCATGGTTTGGGCCATCTTTTTCTGATAACTGCTGGGGGTAGTTTGATACTCCACGCCCCAGTGCATGATGACGGCGATCAGATCACAGCCCAACTCCTGCGCAGCGGCCATATCGGACTCCAACAGAGCCATGTTGGGGGTGGACAGGGTGGAGAGATAGTCTGAATTGAACAGGTTGATGCACCACTCCTTACCTTCGGGCACCTGTTTGCCGTTGGTGCCGTAGGAATAGGCTAAAAATGCGATGGAAATTCCGCCGCAGTCGGCCACCACGATGCCGTGGTTTTCGTCGCGCTCCTCCTGGGTGCGGTAGGTGCCCACGTGGGCCAGACCCTGCTCATCCAGCACGTCCAGAGTGCGGCACAGGCCGGTGTAACCACGGTCCAGCGAATGGTTGTTGGTGGTGCAGAGCAGGTCAAAACCGGTGTCCTTCAGCGCCTCACCCATGGAGTCAGGACCGTTGAAGGCGGGGAAACCGGAGTAATCGGGGCCGCCGGAAAAGGTGGTTTCCAGATTAGCCACGGCCAGATCGGCACTTTCCACCCACGGCTTGGCGGCTTCCATCATCTTGTGGAAATCGTACTCGCCGTTTTCGTCCTTTTCGGCTCCGTAAATGACCGAAAGGTGGCTCATGACGTCGCCGGCTACGGTCAAAGTAGCGGTGATGGGTTCGGGTTCCGGTGTGGGGGTCGGTTCCGGCGAAGGGGTGGGCGTTGGTGTCGGCGTGGCCTTCGGTGAGGCGTCCGGCGAGGTATCCGGTGTGACAACGGCGTCCGGAGAGGGAGATACGCCGTCCAACGAATTGTCGGCAGGTTTGCAGCCTGCCAACAGGGCCAGTATGAGGATCAGGGGAAGAAGTCTGCGCATAGGGTGTACCTCGATCAATCAGAATTTGTTGCTAACATTATAGAGGATTTTTCTTGAAATCTCAAGGGAAAGCGGGTAGGATTAAGGAAATTGTAAGATGACGGGTTTTGCTGAAAGGAGGGGTGATTCGTGCTTCGTGTATTTGCGGCAAAGGGTGATGCATACGATCTGCTGACCCGGGCGGTCAAGCTGGTCTGGGGTATGGATGCCCTGCCCGAAATTGTCCGCGCCGAGGGAGGCAAGCCGTATTTTAAAGACTACCCGGAGACGTACTTTAACCTGTCTCACAGCGGTGACTGGGCCATGTGCGCTTTGTCGGATGCACCTGTGGGTGCTGATATCGAGGTTGTCCGACCTCGCCGGGAGAACCTGCCTGCCTACACCTTCAAGAGGGGAGATTACGCGCAGTATCTTGCGCTTGGAGGCGACTGGCCTGCCTTTTACACCCTTTGGACCGAGGTGGAGAGCATCATCAAGTATACCGGCGAGGGTCTGAGCGCCTATCGCCGTGCCGAGCTGCCCGTCGGCTGCGTGATCTCCCGTCTGTCCGGCGACGGCTGGAAGGCCGCAATTTGTAGCCATGAACCGGCGGAGCAAGTGGAATATCCGGATTAAAAACTAGGGTGCGGCAAGCGCCGCATCGGAGTGTTTGGTTGTTATTGTTCGG
>JAZOBG010000014.1:0-5756 GCA_045595865.1 Oscillospiraceae bacterium | reverse complement strand
GGGCATACAGCCTTCCCCTCTGGGGAGGGTGCCGAACGAAATGAGGCGGAAGAGGTAATTATCAATTCCCAACCATCATCCCCCCCACTGCGGCGGCAAAGGTGCGGGCGGCGGTGATGGCCTCGCGGAGGGTGTTGCCGTGGGAGCCCACCTCCACCAGCAGAGATCCCCGGGTCAGCTGCTGGTTGAACCGGGAGGACCGCAGCATGACAGGCCGGGCTGCCGTGGGCCAACGAGAGTCCAGATTTTGCTGAATCCGTACAGCCAGCGCCAGATTATTCGGCCAGTTCGGGTGCGTTTGGCCCAGATCATCGGTGCCAACAATCATCATAACCTGCGCGGTCTTTTCCCCATCCACCTCGGTGATTGCTTTGTATACTGTGCCGTCCTCGCCGATCAGAGCGTCCCGGTGGACATCCAGTACGATCTGGATGGAGGGGTATTCCGTCAGCCATGCCTTGATTCCTTCACAGGATCGGCCGTAGGCGCCGCTGTACTGTGGGTAGTCGTACAAGGTGCGGTCATGGACCACGGACAGGCCCATTTCTTCAAAGACGGCCTGCATTTCGTCCCCGATGCGGACGACGTTGTACCGTTCGTTGGTGGTGCGGGAGGCATCACTTTCTTGGTAGATGTCCTCCCCATCCATGGTGTATGCTTCGCTGCCGTGGGTATGTATGATCAGGATCTGCGGGCCCTCTGCAGCTAGCTCCACCGAGATATCGGCTTGTGCAAGAACGGCAAGATCCACCGTTTTGCTGGTTTGGTTATACAGATAAACGCCTTGTGTGGCAAGTGCGCCCTCGCTTTCGGAAGGCAGAAGGGTTCGATCCAGAATATCCTCCGGAGCCGAAGTGGTTTCCGGCAGGGGTGTTTCTTCCAAATCTTCCGCCTGAGATGGGGGAGGTTCAGGAATAAAATCCTCTGGGCCATTGATCACTTCTGCCTGCAGACGGTCAATGGCTTCCGAACCGGCCTGCAGAAAGGCCGACTCGCCCAGTGCCAGCTGCTGCCAGTGGGTCAGTTGATTCCAGGAGGTATCGCTCCAGGTATTTGGCCCCAATTCCGCCTGCAGAGCGGCGGCGACGAAGGCGGAGTCTTCGCTCAGACGGGAGCAGGCCGCGCCTGGGTCGCAGGTCAAAGAAAGAAGCCAAACTGCGACGACAGCCAAAAACAATGCAATGGTTCGCCGCAGCATACGAATTCCCTGTCTTTTCATGGTGCATCCCATCCTTGTCCTTTGTGATAAAACATCTTATGCGGCCAAATAAGGAAGTATGCCAAAAGATGCTTTGAAAATCAAATATCTTGACAAACCAAACAAAAGGAGTATAATGAGCCTCGCTGATTATAATAGTGAGGTGGTATGTTTGAATACACATGGTGAAGTCCTCAACCGCTTTTTGGTAGAGGTATTTAATGAAATTTTGAAAACCGAAGAGCAGGCGCTGATCGGGCAATGGCCGGATCTGACCGTTCGCGAATTTCATTTGATTGAAGAGGTCTGCCGTGCAGTGGATGAAAGTCGGGACAACCGCGCAACCGCCATTGCTGCGGCCCAGCGTGTCACCGCCGGAACGCTGACCACGGCGGTCAACCTGTTGGAGAAAAAGGGGTATCTGGAGCGGTGCCGGGATGAAAATGACCGCCGCGCCGTGCGCATCCATCCCACCGAGAAGGGCCGGCAGGCCAACGAGGCGCACAAAGCATTCCATCAGGAGATGGTGGAAGATGTACTCAGCATTTTGAACGAGGAAGAGTGCCAGGTGTTTCTCCGCGCACTCAGCGGTGTCAGCACCTTCTTCCGCAAAAAATATAACGCATAAGGAGCAACGCATGATCGAGATCATTACCGACAGCACCTGCGACATCTCCCCTGCCATGGCCGGAGAGATGGGAGTACGGGTGCTGCCCCTGATTGTCCAGTTTGGCGAGGAGTCGTTCCGGGACGGTCTGGATATTTCCAATACTGATTTTTATAAGCGTCTGCGCACGGCGCAGACGCTGCCCACCACATCCCAGATCAATCCGGATGCCTTTGTGGCTGCATTTCAGGAGGCATTGGATCGCGGGAATCAGGTCATTGGTATTTTCGTTTCTTCCGAGCTTTCCGGCACATACCAGTCTGCCGTGATTGCCGGAGAAATGCTGGACAGTACCGATGTTTTTGTGGTGGACTCCCGTCAGGTGGCCCTGTCGCTGAATCTTTTGGTGGGCGAAGCGGTCCGTTTGCGCGGTGAGGGCAAATCGGCCGAAGAGATCGTAAGCGAACTGGCCATACGGCGCGAGAAAATTCGCCTGTATGCCGTGGTGGATACCTTGAAATACCTGAAAATGGGCGGCCGCATTTCGGCGGCTACTGCTGCAGTGGGTAGCGTACTGGGCATTACCCCCATTATTGCACTGAAGGACGGCAAGGTGGAGTCGGCCGGCAAGACCCGTGGCCGAAAGGCGGGTGTGCGGTGGATCCGTGAGCAGGCAAACACAGAAGAGCCGGATTTTTCCCGGCCGCTGGCGTTGGGGCATACCGATTGTTTGGAAGCGCTGGATGCCGTGGTGGAGGGTTTCTCCGATCTGGCACCCAAGTTCAGTTCGGTTTTTTCCTGTGAGATCGGTGCCGTGGTCGGCACCCATGCCGGGCCGGGCGCCGCAGGTGTGGCGTATTTTGTGAAGTAAACGGTTTTCAGCTCTGTTTCATCAAAAGTATGGTATATTAGTCAAGAGTTTTAAATTGTTAAAAAATCCTTTGTTTTGACGTCATACTTTAGCCACATTTTTGGGGTATCTTATGCCTGTAAACCGAATTTTCACGCCAAAGGAGCGATGCAATATGAGTTTCGATTTTTATGAATCCCCTCATTGTCCGCAGGAAGAACCCATCCCTGCCACGGAATTCAAGGTGGAGGATTTGGGGCCTGCACCCGAAGAACCTAGGAAGAAAAAGCGCACCTGGCCCAAGGTGGTCGCATTGTGTCTGGTCTGTGCCCTGCTGGGTACCGCAGGTGGCGCCGCTGTTGCAACGGCAATGGTTGAAAAAACCAATCAGGCAGAAAACACGACCACTATTTATGAAAGCGACCGGGTGCCTACCGTGGTCGGTGTGACCCATACCAATACCGGAAAGCAGCTGACGCTGGAGGAGGTCTACGCCTCCTGGGTCAACTCCACCGTGGGTATCAGCACCGAGATCGTTACGGCGAATATCTTCGGGCAGCAGGTCAGCGCGGCTGCCGGCTCCGGTTTTGTGATCTCGGCTGACGGCTATATCGTGACCAACTACCACGTCATCGAGGGCGCACATACCATCAAGGTCACCTTTTACGACGGCACCGAGTATGACGCTACTCTGGTGGGCGGCGAGGAGAGCAACGACGTAGCCGTGCTGAAGATCGACGCTCAGGGCCTGACCCCCGTCATCATCGGCGACTCGGACGGCCTGCACGTGGGTCAGACGGTCACCGCCATCGGAAACCCTCTGGGTGAGCTGACTTTCAGCCAGACCCACGGCATCGTCTCTGCTAAGGACCGTACCGTGACGCTGGACGGAGGAATCCGGATCAATATGATCCAGACCGACTGTACCATCAACTCGGGCAACTCGGGCGGCCCTCTGTTCAACCTGTACGGCGAAGTGATCGGTATCACCAGTGCTAAGTACTCCAACAACGGCTCCTATTCCGAGGCCACCATCGAGGGCATCGGCTTTGCCATCCCCATGAACGACGTGGCGGGTATCATCAAGGATCTGATCGAGCACGGCTATGTCACCGGCAAGCCCAACGTGGGCGTTCTGCTGGATGATATCGATGCCAATGCCCTGCGCTACGGCATCCCCGACGGCGCCGAGGTCATGGCCATTCTGGAAGGTTCCTGCGCCCAGAAGGCCGGCCTGCAGGTGGGTGATATCGTTACCAAGGTGAATGACACCGAAATTGCCAGTGTGACCGGCCTGCAGGATGCGGTCAAGGCGCACCGGGCCGGAGAAATTGTAACGTTTACTGTCTACCGCAACGGCGATTCCGTCCAGCTTACCCTGACGCTGGATGAGAGCAATCAGGCACGCACCGAGGCCATGAACGCCCTGTCGGAAGAGTACGAAAAGAGCCAGCAACAGAATCAGCAGCAGAATGACAGCTATTATCCCGGCTATGGGTACGGCTACGGATGGCCCTTCGGCTGGTAAAGGGAATATCTCAAACGGCACCCTAATTTGAGGGTGCCGTTTTTGCAAAAAATCGGTTTTTGTAACACAGGGGTACATACAAGAAAAGGAAACCGTGCTATAATGTGTAAAAAGCAACCGCAAGGAGTGAATCCCATGCAATATTTTACCTTGAATAACGGCGTGCAGATCCCTGCGCTGGGATTGGGTACCAATACCATTGGCAAGGAGAATCAGGACTATTGGGGTGCCATGACGGGGGACTACCGTCCCATCGCATCGGCGGCAAAACTGGGTTACCGGATGTTTGACAACGCCCGTGGCTACCGCAACGAAGGCGGAATCGGAAACACCCTGTATGAAAGCGGCATCCCGCGCGAGGAACTGTTTCTTATTTCCAAGCTGCCCGGTCGTCCCGAGTGTGTGGGCAGCGAGAAACTGGTACGCGATACCATCGAGGACAGTCTGCGTCTGCTGCGTACCGACTACATCGATCTGTACATGATCCACCACCCTTGGCGGGATATGGAGGGCATGGTGGCCACCTACAAGGTGCTGGAAAAGCTGCAGGAAGAGGGGCTTTGCCGTGCCATTGGTATTTCCAACTTCAATGTGGAGCTGATGGAATTGCTGGCCGCAAAGTGTAATGTGAAACCCGCTGTCAACGAGTATCAGATCAATCCCTTTGACTGGAACGACGCCATCACCGATTACTGTCTGGCCAACGGAATTCAGCCCATTGCCTGGGGTCCGCTGCTGGGTATTCAGAATTTTGCAGCAGGCCGCACCTGGAGCTTTACTCCCGACCAGCTCAAGCTGCTGATCCAGAAGTGTCAGGGCAAGTCGGCCATTGAGGAGCTCAACCGCCTGTCGGGGTACCGCATGGCGCTGGACGAAATGGCGGAAAAGTACGGCAGGACGTGGGCGCAGGTGCAGCTGCGGTACAACTATCAGGCGGGCATCGTGTCCATTCCCAAGTCCTTCTCCCCCGAGCACCAGAAGGCCAATCTGGAAAGTCTGGACTTCGAGCTGTCCCGGGCAGATTTCGACTATCTGCACGACACCGCCCGCGGCATTGCATCCGACGGTGGCGCCGTCAAGGGCGCCATGCACGCCGTCACCCACAAGGACGCCGCCATGGTGGGCGACGTTTGATTGAATCGCAAAATGGCCCGGAATTTCGTAAAACGCGAAATTCCGGGCCTTCCTGTTTGTTTAGAGCGTTGTGAAACGTCTGATAAAAAAGAAATGCCGCCCAAATGGACGGCATTTCCGAAAAAAGCAGATTGTACGGTAAAATCAGCGCTTGCTGAACTGAGGAGCACGACGTGCAGCCTTCAGACCGTACTTCTTACGCTCCTTCATACGAGGATCGCGGGTCAGGAAACCGGCGGCCTTCAGAGCGGGACGGTACTCGGGGTTCAGCTGCAGCAGAGCACGTGCGGTGCCGTGACGCAGAGCGCCGGCCTGGCCGGACACGCCGCCGCCGGAAACGGTGGCTTCGATGTCAACCTTGCCGATGGTGCCGGAGGTGTTCAGGGGCTGGCGGACGACCATCTTCAGGGTCTCCAGGCCAAAGTAATCGTCGATGTCA
>JAZOBG010000013.1:0-23575 GCA_045595865.1 Oscillospiraceae bacterium | reverse complement strand
TGCGGAGGGAGGACTTGAACCTCCGACCTCCGGGTTATGAGCCCGACGAGCTACCAACTGCTCTACTCCGCGATATAAAATTGTGGTGCCGGAGACCGGGATCGAACCGGCACGAGATTGCTCTCATCGGATTTTAAGTCCGAGGCGTCTGCCAATTCCGCCACTCCGGCACATCGTCATCCGCCCTTCAAGATGCCTAAACATAATACCACGCGTTTTGCGTAATGTCAAGCAGAAAAGAAATGTTTTTTTCGTTGAAGTGTGTCGATCGTGGAAGAAACAGGGAAACGGTGTGAAAAAGTTTGCGTAAGGCTTGTATTTTCACGATATTTACGCTACAATGATGGCGACAATTTAATAGTGCGAGATCAAGTAATTTTGTTGTAACGCCGTTTGTTGAAACGGTGGAAGGTGAAAAAGCAATGAAAAAACGAATCCTTGCAATTTTCCTGGCGGCTGCCGCCATGATGTGTTCACTCTGTGCCTGCGGAGGAACAACTTCAGATACGGAGCGTGCCAGCGACGAAATCACTGTCGGTATCGCCCAAGACCTGGATAATAGTCTTGACCCGTATCAGTCGACGGCCGCAGGAACTAGAGAGGTCATGTTCAACGTCTTCGAGGGCCTGGTCAAGCCGGACTCCGACGGAAACTTTGTGGAGGCAGTCGCCTCCAAGGTGGAGATTTCCGAGGATGGCTTAACCTATTCCTTTACCCTCCGTGACGGTGTTGTTTTCCATAACGGCAGCACCTGCACGACAGACGATGTACTTTATTCTTTCGAAACCTGCGCCGCTACCTCGGTTTATTCCAACGTGGTAGAGGCGCTTTCTGCTATTGTGGAAACCGTCGTTGAGGGCAATGTCGTATCCTTCACTCTTGCGGAACCCAACAGCGATTTCCTCAGTATGGTGTCCAGCGTTTACATCCTGCCCAAGGACTATGCCGGGCAGGAGACCAAGCCGGTCGGTACCGGCCCCTTTAAGTATGTGTCCCGCAGCGTGCAGGAGAACTTTGTTCTGGAACGCCATGAAGAGTATTATGGCCAGTCTGCCGGCGTCAGCAAGGTCACCTATAAGATCTATGAGGATGCCAATGCCCTGATCACCGCTTTGGACAGCGGTGCGCTGGACCTGGTAGCCCACCTGACCATCGATCAGGTGAACAGCCTGTCCAATGGCTATGAGATCCTGGAAGGCACCATGAATCTGGTGCAGGCCATCTATTTGAACCACCGTGTGGCACCCTTTGACAATGAGAAGGTGCGTCAGGCTCTGTGCTATGCAATCGATGTGGATGCCATGCTGGAACTGACCGCCGAGGGACACGGCACCAAAGTGGGTTCTTCTATGTATCCCAACTTCGGCAAGTATTTCGACCCTGAACTGGCCCAGGCATACCCCCACGATACAGAAAAAGCCAAACAGCTGCTGAAGGAAGCCGGATATGAAAACGGCTTTACCTTTACCATCAAGGTGCCCAGCAACTATCAGCCCCACGTGGATTCCGCCGTGGTTCTGGTGGAACAGCTCAAGCAGGCCGGTATTGACGCTCAGATCCAGCAAATCGATTGGAACACCTGGCTGACCGATGTGTACGCCAACCGGGAGTTTGAGGCCACTGTGGTCGGCTTTGACGCCAGCATCCTGAGTCCCACCGCTCTGTTGGCCCGCTGGGTCAGTGACAGCAGCAAGAACATGATCGGATTCAACAGCGCGGAATACGATCAGACCTATGCTCAGGCTGTGGCTACCGTGGACGATGCCGAGCAGACCGAACTGTTCAAGCGCTGCCTGGAGATCCTCAGCGAGACGGCTGCCAATGTCTACACCCAGGACCTGGCCGACTTTGTGGCCATCAACCCGGAGTTGGAAGGTTTCGAGTTCTATCCCCTGTATGTGATGGATATGTCCACTCTGCACTGGGCGGAGTAACCGAACCCCTAAAAGAAACGGAAAGGAGGTGGGGGAGATGAAATATGCCGTGCGAAAGATTCTTACGCTCATTCTTACGCTGCTTATCGTTTCACTTCTTGCCTTCCTGGCCTTTCAGGTGATCCCGGGCGACCCCACCACCAAGATGCTGGGTACCGAAGCCACTCCCGAGGCAAGAGAAGCCCTGCTGGAAGAACTGGGGTTCAATCGCCCTGTTCTGGCGCGCTACTGGGACTGGCTGACCGGATTTATTCGGGGCGACATGGGCGAAAGCTACAGCTATCGCATGCCGGTGAGTGAAATGCTGGCGGACAAGCTGCCGGTGACCTTTTTGCTTGCCATCATGTCCTTTTTGTTTACCGTCGTGCTGTCCATTCCGCTGGGTGTCTGGGCGGGCAGCGCACGCAGCAAGGCGGTGGACGTCATCGTTACCGCTCTGGACCAGATCGTCATGAGCATTCCGCCTTTCTTTATCGGCATTCTTGCCACATTCCTGTTCGGAACCATCCTGCGCATGTTTGTTCCGGGTAATTTTATTTCCTACACCGAAAGCTGGGGCGCCTGTCTGGCCTATCTGGTCCTGCCGGCGCTGTCCATCGCCATTCCCCGCATTGCCATGACGGTCAAAATGCTGCGCAGCTCCATTCTGACTCAGATGGACCGGGACTATGTGCGCACCGCACGCAGCCGCGGCAATGACCGTCGTGCGGTCATGATGCGCCACGTGCTGAAAAATGCTCTGATCCCCGTGATCACATTTTTGGCGGTATCGGCTGCCGAAATCATGACGGGCAGCATCATTATTGAGCAGGTCTTTGCCATTCCCGGTGTCAGCCGTCTGCTGCTGGCCAGCATTTCCAGCCGTGATTTTCCGGTGGTGCAGGCCATTGTGGTCATTCTGGCCGCATGGATCGTGATCATCAATTTTGTGGCCGACCTGCTGTATCAGCTGGTAGACCCCCGTATCAAATTGAAGTGAGGGGGGCGCGGCGATGAAAAAAACAAGAAATCCCTTTTTGTATATTGGCGGAACCATTTCCGCAATTATGGTCGCCCTGATCGTCATGGGCTATTTCTGGACTCCCTACGACCCCACCGCAATGGTGGCAAAGAAGTTCCAGTCTCCGTCCTTCCAGCATCTGTTGGGTACCGATAATTTCGGACGCGATATTTTCAGCCGTGTGCTGGACGGCGCGGGAACCACGCTGCTGATCGCCGTGTGTGTGGTTGCCATTGGCTGCGTGGCCGGTATTATCATCGGCAGTCTGTGCGGTTATTACGGCGGCCTGCCCGACCTGATTTTGACCCGTGTTTGCGATTCCATTACGGCATTTCCGTCTTTCCTGCTGGCTCTGGTCATCGTGTCGATCACCGGCAGCGGAATGTATAACATCATTCTGGCGCTGGGCATTCTGTTTATCCCCAGTTTTGCCCGCATTGTGCGCGGCGAATATGCCAGGTGCAGGGAGTTGAACTACATCCAGAGTGCAAAGCTGATGGGCGTGGGTGATTTCCGCATTCTGTTCAGCCACATCCTGCCCAATACCTTTACCGTTCTGCTCAGTTCGATTACCATTGGATTCAACAACGCCGTGTTGAGTGAGGCCAGCATGAGCTTTCTGGGTATCGGCATTCAGCCGCCCCACGCCAGTCTCGGTTCCATGCTCAGCGACAGCCAGAACTTCCTGAAAAATGCGCCGTGGTACGCTCTGGGTACCGGTGCGGTGATCATCCTGCTGATTCTGGGTTTCAGCCTGCTCAGCGAAGGGCTGCAGCGCAGCCGGAAGGGAGGCTGAGAATATGGCAGATATTTTGAAGGTGCAGAACCTGAAAGTCCACTTTCACGATGCGGCGCCCGACCGCTTTGCTGTAAATGATATTTCCTTTACTATCGCTGAGGGCGAGATCGTCGGTCTGGTGGGTGAAAGCGGCAGCGGCAAAACTGTGACCGCCATGAGTATCAGCGGCCTGCTGCCCAGCCGAAAGGCCGAAAAAAGCGGCAGCATCACCCTGGACGGCAGCGAGATATTCCAGTGCCCGGACGCCGAGATTCTGGATATTCTGGGCGAAGAGCTGGGCGTCGTGTTTCAGGAACCCATGACCAGCATGAATCCCGTCATGCGCATCGGCCCTCAGGTGGAGGAAGCACTTCGGGTGCATACCGACCTGCCCAAGGAGGAGCGAAAGCGCATCGCACTGGAAGTGCTGGACCGCGTGGAACTGGATAACTCCGAAAAAGTGTACAACAGCTATCCCCATGAGCTTTCGGGTGGTATGCTGCAGCGTGTGATGATCGCGGCGGCTATTATCAGCCACCCCAAGATCCTTCTGGCCGATGAACCGACAACTGCTTTGGACGTGACCATTCAGGCCGAGATCCTGGAGCTTTTGCAGAAGCTGAACCGGGAACGCAACATGGCCATCCTGATGATCAGCCACAATCTGCACGTGGTGCGTAAGCTGTGTACCCGCGTGATCGTCATGAAGCGCGGAAAGATCGTGGAAGACCGCCCGGTGGAAGAAATTTTCAACAACCCACAGCATGAATATACCCGGCAGCTGATTGCTGCGATTCCTACACGAGACAAGAAACTGATTTAGACTTTTGAAGGAAAGGGGGAGCCTGTATGGAGCAAGACCTGATTCTGGAAGTGCGCAATCTGAACACTTATTATACCGAAGGGCGTACCCTCTTTGGCGGCAAGGGCAAGCGCAGACAGGTCCTCAAAGATGTATCCTTCAATATGTACGAAGGGGAGATCGTCGGTCTGGTGGGCGAGAGCGGAAGCGGAAAAACCACCCTGAGCCGTGCCATTCTCGGTATGCTGAAGGATTATGAAGGCGAGATCGTTCATTACTCCCAGCGCCCCCAGATGGTGTTTCAGGATCCGTTCAGCAGCCTGAACCCGGCCCACACCATCGGCTGGATCTTGGAGGAACCCTTGCGTGTGCAGGGAAAACTGAATTCGGCGCAGCGGAAGGATGCCGTTCTGGAAGTGCTGGAGCAGGTGGGTTTGGGTGCGGAATATGCGTCCCGCCGTCCCCGGGAACTGTCCGGCGGTCAGCGCCAGCGTGTGTCCATCGCAAGTGCGGTCATCACCCGGCCCAAGCTGATTATTGCAGACGAACCGGGGTCGGCTTTGGACGTGACCATTCAGGCCCAGATCCTTCAGCTTTTGGTGGACTTGAAAAAGAAGTATGAGCTGAGCTATTTGTTTATCAGCCACGATCTGAATGTGGTCTATCAGATCTGCAACCGGGTGCTGGTTATGCAGAAGGGTGTTCTGGTGGAACAGAATACGGTGGACGAGCTGTTCCACAACCCGCAGCAGGAATACACAAAGCAGCTGCTGAAAGCAGCGGAATAAGATGAAAACAAAGGTGAGAAGCCGTCTTCTCACCCTTGTTATTTTCGGGGAAAGCGAGTATAATGACTCCATTGAATTTGTGTGCCCGGGAGGGACCTGAATGGAAAAAATCAAGATGAGCACGCCGCTGGTGGAGCTGGACGGCGATGAAATGACCCGTATCATTTGGAAGGACATCAAAGAGCAGCTTTTGCTGCCCTATGTTGACCTGAAGACGGTCTATTTCGATCTGGGCCTGCCCAATCGGGACGCTACCGCAGATCAGGTGACGGCGGATGCGGCAAACGCCATTCGGGAATACGGAGTGGGTGTAAAGTGCGCTACCATTACACCGAATGCTCAGCGGGTGGAGGAATATAACCTGCACGAAATGTGGAAGTCGCCCAACGGCACCGTCCGTGCCATTCTGGACGGCACGGTGTTCCGCGCGCCCATCATGGTCAAAGGGATCTCGCCGGTGGTGAAAAACTGGAAGCAGCCCATTACCATCGCCCGCCATGCCTACGGTGATGTGTACCGCGCCGTGGAATATCGCGTGCCCGGTGCAGGTGTGGCAGAGCTGGTGTTTACCGGAGAGGACGGAACGTGCAGCCGTCAGACCATTCTGGAGTTTGAAGGCCCCGGTGTGATCCAGGGACAGCACAATAAGGACGATTCCATTCGCTCTTTTGCCCACTCCTGTTTCCAATACGCCATTTCGTCAAAGCAGGATCTGTGGTTTTCCACGAAGGATACCATTTCCAAGCAGTACGACCATCGCTTCAAGGATATGTTTCAGGAGATCTACGAAACGCAATACAAAGCGCAGTTTGAGCAACTGGGCATTGAATATTTCTATACCCTGATCGACGATGCGGTGGCCCGTGTGATCCGCTCCAAGGGCGGTTTTATCTGGGCCTGCAAGAATTACGACGGGGATGTCATGAGCGACATGGTCTCCACCGCCTTTGGCAGTCTGGCCATGATGACCTCGGTTCTGGTGTCTCCCGACGGAAAGTATGAATACGAGGCGGCCCACGGCACCGTGACCCGCCATTATTACCGCTATCTGGAGGGGGAGAGTCCCTCCACCAATCCGGTTGCCACCGTCTTTGCGTGGACCGGAGCGCTGGCAAAACGGGGCGAACTGGACGGCAATGACTGTCTGGTGTCCTTTGCCAAGAAACTGGAACAGGCGGCGCTGGAGACCATTGAGGCCGGAATCATGACCAAAGATCTGGCTGCTCTGTGGGAAGGGGAGACCCCTGCCCGTGCCGTGACCACCACCGAATTTTTGAGTCAGATTCGGCTCAGGCTGGATCGACTGCTTTGATTGAGGGAAAGCGACAGTTACTTACAAATAATTCACCGGGGCGGGTCTTGTGCCCGCCCCGGTTTTGCGTTAGAATAAAAGAAACCGGGAGAAAGAGGTGCCCAAATGAAACGACGGATTTGCGCTTTGATATTGTCACTGGGCGTGCTGATCACATCTGCATCGGCATTGACGGTGGAGCAGGCAAGGGATCTTCTGAATGAATATTATATTGATGAAATTCCGGAAGAAGTGCTGGCCCACGACACCATTGACGAAATTTTGGCGGCGCTGGGTGACCCCTATACGGTATACTACACGGCAGAGGAACTGGCCGGATTTTACGCCTCTATGGAGGATATGCAGCTCGTAGGCATCGGAATTCGTTCTTATTACCGGGAACAGGGCCTTGAGGTTACTCTGGTTGCGCCGGGTGGGCCGGCTGCCGAGGGCGGCATTCAGGCCGGAGACTGGATCATTGCCGTTGACGGTACGGATGTCCGGGGTGCCGCGGAAGATAATGTGTATGCCCGGATCGCCGGTGAGGAAGGCACTGCGGTCACACTGACAGTGCTGCGCGGGGAGGAGACCTTTGACGTTGTCCTGACGCGCCGACAGGTGGTTTTCCCCACGGCCCTGCTGGAGAAAATCGAAGATGGGATCGGCTGGATCAGCTGTTCTTCCTTTGGTTCCAACACCTTTGCGCAGTTTTACGAAATCCTTGCCGCCTACGATTCGCAGGTGAACGGCTGGGTGGTCGATCTGCGCGGGAACAGCGGCGGAAATGCCCTGACGGCTGTTCTGGCTGCCGGCTGCTTTGGCGGCTGGAATTCCGGTATTTATATGCGGGACAGGAGCAATCAATATTATGCGTATCTAAGTACCGCGGCGTTGGCAGCTGCAGTGGAACCGGATCTGGATTTCACGGTATTCGATACGAATGGCTATCTGACCCGGAATACCGTCTGTGTTCTGACTGACGAAACGACCGCCAGCGCAGCCGAACTGTTTTGCGCGGCAGTCCGGGATTCCGGCGCGGGTTTGATCATCGGAGCGCAGACCTACGGGAAAGGGGTAGCGCAGTCTCTGTTCACAGAAGATACGGAAGGTATGGCAAATCTTTTTGCGGATGGGGATGGGATGAAAATCACTTCAGAACGTTGTTTTTCCGTAGTGGGCTCCACACACGATCAGGTGGGGATTCTGCCCCATGTATTAGTCCGAAGCGATCTGGCTGATGAAGTGGCGGCATTGCTGATGGCACCCTATACCGATGGCAGCGATGCCCTGATTTTACGAAATGTCTGCAGGACAAGCACTTTGGTTCAGCATTTTATCATACCCCTTGCGCTGGTGTCTGCGCCGGAAAATCCTGCCGCGGCAGAGCAGTTGTTTTCCATGCTGACACCGGGGGTGACCTGTCAGCTTCGTCTGGACGGAGAGGTTCAAACGGTTTCGGCCGAAGAGGCAGCACAGGCATGCGGAGTGACGCCGGACGATCGGTATTTTTCCGACTTGGACGGCTCGGTTTATGCAGACGATATTGAGGTCATGCGGCACTACGGGATCGTAAGCGGTTATGGTGACGGAACCTTCCGTCCGGGGAAAACGCTGTCCCGCGCGGAAATGTGCGCGCTGTTTGTCAAAGCGCTGCGATATCCGATGACGGCTGACGGAACATCGGCCTTTTCTGACGTCGCGGAGGACAGCTGGTATGCGCCCTACGTCAATACCATGTTCCGTCTGGGGTTGGTTCAGGGAGATGGCAACGGAACCTTCCGTCCGGAGGATCCCATCACCCACGAGGAATTTCTGGTTCTTTTAGGCCGGATTGCTCAGTGGCTGGACATGGACTATTATGAGCTGATGCGGCGTGACGGTATCTATGGAGATGTGCTGCCCACGGCAGAAGAACTGGCGCAGCAATACGGAACATTCCACGACTGGGCCCGGGAAGAGATCTGGCTGTGTGACGGGGAATATGCGTGGACAGAGCTGGCGCAGATCGATGCAGCGGCCTTTACCAGGCGCGAAGAGGCAGTAGAGTCGATGTACAAGCTCTTTTGCGGTACCGGTCTGCTTGTAAACTGAAGAGACAAAGAAATGCGCCCCGAAAGCTGAGCTTTCGGGGGGCATTGGCGTTGTATCAGGAAAGGAGAAGTTTATCATCGGCTTCGGTGGAGCCGGTGGCCTGACCGAATTTAGCAAGCAGGTCTTCCACGGTCAGCTTCTGTTTCTCTTCGCCGGCGATGTCCAGGGCGATCTTGCCTTCGTACATCATGATCAGACGGTCGCCGTATTCAATTGCATCACGCATGTTGTGGGTGATCATCAGGGTGGTCAGCTTGTCCCGGTTGACGATCACACGGGTTACTTCCATGACCTTGGCGGCAGTCTTGGGATCCAGAGCGGCGGTGTGCTCGTCCAGCAGGAGCAGCTTGGGTTTTTGCAGGGTGGCCATCAGAAGAGTCAGTGCCTGACGCTGGCCGCCGGAGAGCAGGCCCACCTTGGTGGTCATGCGGTCTTCCAGACCCAGATCCAAAACCTTCAGCATTTCGCGGTACTGGTCGCGTTCTTTCTTGGTAATGCCGGTGCGGAGGGTGCGGTGTTTGCCGCGGCGGGCGGCCAGAGCGAGGTTCTCGTCGATCTGCATGGTGGCGGCGGTGCCCATCATAGGATCCTGAAACACGCGGCCGATGTATTTGGCGCGCTTATGCTCGGGCAGGTGGGTCACGTCCACACCGCCGATGGTGATGGAACCGTCGTCCACGGTCCAGACGCCGGCCACAGCATTCAGCAGGGTGGATTTGCCGGCGCCGTTGCCGCCGATGACGGCAACCGATTCACATTCGTTCAGATGGAGGGAAACGCCGTTCAAAGCGGTCTTTGCATTGACGGTTCCGGCATTGAAGGTTTTGTAAATATCCTTGATATCAAGCATTGTGGGCACCCTCCTTCTTTGCGTGGTGGGGGAAGTATTTGTTTTTCCAGTAGGGGAGTGCCAGGAAGACAGCCACGATCAGGGCGGTGATCAGCTTCATGTCGTCGCCGCTCAGGCCGAGCCAGATGACAAACTGGTAGACGATGTAATAGATGATGGCACCCAAAACCACGCTGAGCAGCTTCAGAGCAAAGTTGCGGAAAACCTTGCCAAAAATAACTTCGCCAATGATGACGGCGGCCAGACCGATGACAATGGCGCCGCGGCCCATATTGACGTCGGCGAAGCCCTGATACTGAGACAGCAGGGCGGAGGACAGCGCCACCAGACCGTTGGAAAGCATCAGAGCCAGAACCTTGGTGAAGTTGACATTGATGCCTTGGGCGCGGCTCATATTCAGGTTGGAGCCGGTGGAACGCAGGGAGGAACCCAACTCGGTGCCAAAGAACCAGTACAGCACTGCGATCAGAAGGATGATCGCCACGCCCACCACAAAGATGGGGTTTTGGAAGGTCAAAGCCTTTACGTTTCGGGAGGAGATAAGCAAGCTGTAATTGTTTGCGTTGATGGGCTGATTGGCCTTGCCCATAATATGCAGGTTAATGGAATACAGGGCCAACTGACTGAGAATGCCGGCCAGAATAGCGGGAATACCGCAGAAGGTGTGGAACAAGCCGGTCATCAGGCCGGCAGCCATGCCGGCAAGGAAGGCCAGAAGCAGCGCCACGGGAATGGAGCAGCCGGCCATGGTGGACATGATGAACACGGCACCGCCGGTGCACATGGTACCATCAACCGTCAGGTCGGCAATGTCCAGAATTTTATAGGTAATATATACGCCGATGGCCATAATACCCCAGATCAGGCCCTGGGATACGGCGCCGGGCATGGCGTTGAGCAGTGCGACAGGATTCAGATTCATGCAATTTCCTTCTTCCTCTTGTGGTGTCGAATATAGCTGAATTATACTTTAACACAAAAAAGCGGAAAAGGAAAGACTTTTCCGCTTTTTTGATAAACGTTGATTTTTGAGGGGATCAGCCTTCCAGTGCGGTATAGCCATCGGGAGGAGTCAGACCCAGCTCGGCACAGATCTCAGCGTTGTAAACGGAACTGGCTTCGGCGTAAGCGATGGGCAATTCGGAAATGTTGGCTTCGCCGGTCAGCACCTTGGCAGCCATCTGGCCTGCGGCGTAGCCCAGGTCATAATACTCGATGCAAAGGGTAGCCACGGTGCAGCCGCCGCAGATGCCGCCGTCGCCGCCGATGACGGGGATCCTGGCGGGGCGGCAAATGTTGTCAATGATCTCGGTGTTGGAGGCAACCTGATTGTCGGTGGGAACATAGATCAAATCGAAGTTGGCAACGCAGTTCTGCACCACGCCGGCAATGTCGTTGGAGTCGGAGAAGGAGGTATACTCACAGGTGTAGCCCATGGCCTCCAGCTCGGCCTTCATAACGTCCACCTGATACTGGCTGTTGGCCTCGGAGGAGCAGTACAACAGAGCCACCTTTTTGGCGTTGGGGAACCACTCCTGAACCATCTTGGCCTGTTCCTGCAGGGAGGCCAGATCGGAGGCGCCCGAGATGTTGCCGCCCACCGTTCCGGTGAAGTTTTCGATGCCCAGAGCCACGCCGTATTCGGTGACCGAGGTACCGATAATGGGGATCTCGGCGGTGGCGGCGGCAGCGGCCTGCAGGGCGGGAGTGGCGTTGGCCATGATCAGATCCACCTCGTTGGCCTTGAACTGGGTGACGATGGTGGAGCACATGGTCATCTCGCCGCCGGCATTCTGGGTGTCGATCTCGACCTTGTCTTCGCCCAGCTCGGCATACAGAGCGTCAATGAAACCCTGAGTGGCATCGTCCAGAGCCACGTGCTGCATCAGCTGGCAGATGCCAACTTTATAGGTATCGGAGCCGGTGTCGCCGGAGCAGGCGGTCAGGCCCAGAAGCATCGTAATCGCAAGAATCGCGGCGGTCAGTTTGGTCAGCTTTTTCATTTTCATTTCCTCCCGTGCAGTTTTGCTGCATAAATATTCAGAAATTACAAGGGAAATGGTAATCCTTCATTCAGAGAAAGTCAATAGAAATTAACGAAAATAATGCATAGAATTAAAAACTTAAATAACAGCAAAAAAGGGTATAAAAAATGTGCATGGAGGAGAGTCGACTCTCCTCCATGCACGGGGAAGGGAAAGGAAGGATATTTCGTTTAGCCGATGGCAACGTAGCCTTCGGGGGCGGTCAGACCCAGAGCCTCGCAGATGGCGGGGTTGTACTTCTTGGTGACGGGAGCGTACTCGATGGCCATTTCGGAGATGTCGGCCTCGCCCTTCAGGATCTTGGCGGCCATTTCACCGGTGGTGTAGCCCAAGTCGTAGTAGCTGATGGACAGGGTGGCCACGCCGCAGCCGGAGCAGATGCCTTCTTCGCCGGCGATAACGGGGACACCTGCGGGCTGGCAGATGTTGTCGATGATGCCGGTGTTGGCGGCGACGGTGTTATCGGTGGGGACGTAGATGACATCACTGTCGGCGACTGCGTTTTCGGTCACGGCAGCCAGGTCATTGGAGTCGGAGAAGGAGTACAGGGTAGCGGTGTAGCCCAGCTTTTCCAGTTCGGCCTTGACCACATCCACCTGATACTGGGAGTTGGCCTCGGCAGAGCAGTAGATCAGACCGACCGTCTTGGCATCGGGGAACCACTCCTTGATCATAGCGGCCTGCTCATCCAGAGGAGCAAGGTCGGAGGTGCCGGCGATGTTGCCGCCCACGGTGCCGGAGAAGTCAGCGATATCCAAAGCGACGCCGTACTCGGTGACCGAGGTGCCCAGAATGGGGATCTCGGTGGTGGCGGCGGCAGCGGCCTGCAGGGCGGGAGTGGCGTTGGCCATGATCAGATCCACCTCATTGGAGACGAACTGGTTGACGATGGTGGAGCACATGGGAATGTCGTTGGAAGCATTCTGGTTGTCGAAGGTGACCTTGTCTTCACCCAACTCGGCCTTCAGGGCATCCATAAAGCCCTGGGTAGCGGCATCCAGTGCATCGTGCTGCACCAGCTGGCAGATACCGATGGAGTAAGTATCGGCTTTCTTTTCGCCGCAGGCGGTCAGGGACAGAACCATAACGAGCGCAAGAACCAGCGCAAGAATCTTAGACATCTTTTTCATTTCATTTTCCTCCTGTTGCTTTAACACTTTATGCTTTAACACTTTTTTGTATTAAAGTATTGCGATGGACGTATTATACGACCGCAATTTGGAAAAGTCAAGAGCTGATTTGAAAAAATTATGGCACCTATTAAAAAGTTTAATGATAAATAATGAAAGGATAAAAGATTTTGAAACCGGTAAAAAATGAAGGTTCTGTGAAGCTTGACCGATTGCAATGGACTTTTTATATCAGATGTGGTAAACTAACTGATACTATATGGGAAGTCATAAAAGAAAAGAGGGCCCTGATTTGCGTATCGATGTGTTAGGCGTGCAATTTGATAACGTGACCATGGAGCAGGCGGTGGAGCGTGCAGTCGGTATGGTCGCGGAAGGTACATTTCATTACGCGGTGACCCCCAACGCGGAATTCGTTCAGCGTGCGGAGAAGGACGAGCAGTTCCGCGCTGCCCTGAACGGTGCCGATCTGGTGCTGCCTGACGGTATCGGTGTGGTATACGCGGCAAAGATTCTGGGTCGCCCCTTGCAAGGACGAGTCCCCGGCTGCGATTTTGCCGCCGCCCTGTGTGCCTGGATGGCGAAGAATGAGAAAAAACTGTTCCTGCTGGGAGCGAAACCCGGCGTGGCGGAGCAGGCGGCGGAGAATTTGCAGAAAGCTCACCCCGGTCTGACGGTCTGCGGCACCCACGACGGGTATTTCAAAGAGGATGCCCCCGTGGTGGAGGCGATTCGTACAGCGGGAGCCGACGTGGTGTTTGTCTGTTTGGGTGCACCCAAGCAGGAAAACTGGATGATCGAGCACGGCCCGGCCACCGGCGCCTCCTTCCTGATCGGTCTGGGCGGCTCGCTGGACGTGTTTGCCGGCACCGTGAAGCGTGCGCCGCAGCTCTGGCAGAAGCTGGGACTGGAGTGGCTGTACCGGCTGCTCAAGCAGCCCAGCCGCATCGGCCGCATGGCCAAGCTGCCGCTGTTCCTGGTGTCGGCTGTGGGCGCAAAAATAAAAGGGAAGTGATAACCATGGCAGGAAAACTGATCGTGTTTGAGGGGACCGACGGCTCCGGTAAGTCCACCCAGTTCCGTATGGCTTGTGAAGCCTTGAAGGAACAGGGAACGGAATTCCGCACCATGGTGTTTCCCCGGTACAAAGAGGAATCTTCCGCTTTGGTGCGGATGTATCTGGGTGGGCAGTTCGGAAGCCGACCCTCCGATGTGAACGCCTATGCCGCGTCCACCTTTTACGCCGTGGATCGCTACGCCGGTTATAAGCAGGAGTGGGGCGGCTATTATGAGGATGGCGGCATGATGGTGTCCGACCGTTACACCACCTCCAACGCCATCCATCAGGCCTCCAAGCTGCCCGAGAAGGAGCGGGAGGAGTACCTGCGCTGGCTGGGCGAGTTTGAGTATGACCGTCTGGGTCTGCCCAAGCCTGATTTGGTGCTGTGGATGGATGTGCCCATTGAAAAGACGGTGGAAAACCCCCGCCGCCGTGAAAGCGATACCCATACCACGGCGGATATTCATGAGGTGGACACCGACTATCTGCGTTCCTGTTATGATGCAGCGGCACAGGCGGCCCGGTTCTACGGCTGGCAGCGCATTTGCTGCGTGGATGAAAATGGGCAGCTGCGCTCCATGGAAGACATTCACAACGAAGTGATGTGTAAGATCGCCCAACTGTAAGGAGGTCATCGCATGGTATATATTTTGCTTGCAGACGGATTTGAAGAAGCCGAAGCCCTTGTCCCTGCTGACCTTCTGCGCCGTGCCGGAGCAGAGGTGAAACTGGTTGGTGTGACCGGTCAGGTGGTCACCGGTGCCCATGGCATCGCCGTGGTCAGTGACCTGACCGTGGAGCAGGCTCAGGCGGAAGGAATGGAATTGCTGGTGGTTCCCGGCGGTCTGCCCGGCGTCACCAATGTGGCAGCCAGTGCCAAAGCCATGGAGCTGGTCGAGGCTGCGTCCGAGTCCGACTGCTATCTGGCTGCCATCTGCGCGGCGCCCTCCATCGTTCTTGGCCCTGTGGGTATCCTGAATGGGCGCAAGGCCACTTGCTACCCCGGTATGGAAACCGGCATGACCGGTGCGCTGGCACAGGAGGGGCAAAGCGTCGTGGTGGATGGCGACGTCATTACCGGCGAAGGCCCCGGTGCCGCTTTTGACTTTGGTTTGAAGCTGGTGGAGGTTCTGAAGGGAACCGAAACCATGCAGCAGGTTGCCGGCGATGCGTGCTGGCGTCATTGAGGCCAAGGCCGCCCTTCGGCAGGAGATGAACCGGAAGGCAGTTCCCGACTGGCAGCCCATGCTGGATGCTTTTCTGGCGCGGCCCGAAGTGAAGGAAGTCAACACGGTTCTGCTGTTCTACGGTGTGGGCAAGGAACCGGATACCACCGGACTGATCGAAGCCCTTTGGCAGCAGGGCAAGACCGTGCTGCTGCCACGGTGCCTTCCCAAACGGGGAATGGAGGGGCGCCAAATCGTGTCCGGAGCAAAACTGGTTTACAGTGCGTACGGAATTCCGGAGCCGGATGAGGAATGTCCCGTTGTGGAGCGGGATAGAATTGATTTGATCCTGGTTCCCAACCTGTGCTGTGATAAACAGGGATACCGACTGGGCCACGGAGGCGGATACTATGACCGCTATCTGGCCGGATATTCCGGTATGACGGTCGCTCTCTGCCCGGACGCATGGCTGCAGGAGCAGCTTCCCCGGGATGAATACGATCTGCCGGTCCGGCTTGTCCTGACAGAAACGGCGGAATGGCGCGGAGCCGAGGCCCCACGCCGATTCCGGAGCGGATCGCAGCTGATTAAGTAATCAGCAGCACCCGCAGTCATTGGAGCAGCCGCAGTCGTTCCCGCAGCTGTTGCCGCCCCAGCCGTTGCCGCAGCAGCAGAAGATCAGAATGAGGATCAGAATGATCCAGCAGCAGTTTCCGCCGCCCCAACCGTTACCAAAACACATATGTTTCACCTCGTTTCTGTCGGGTATCTGCGATATACTATGCAGGAGGACAGAAGTTGGTGATTTGGCAAAGGAGATTCTTTTATGGACGAAAAACGTACGAATCGCCCGGCGCGCAGTAATCCACAGAAGAAGCGGCGCCGCCGTCGCCGTCTGGGCGCCGTGGGAGCGCTGTTTTACGTGGCGTTTGTGCTCGGTGTTTCTACACTTCTGGCTACCTACGGATGGACGCTGGCCAATGACGTTCTGGCGTTGAATAAGGTGGATCATTCTGCCGTGATCACTCTACCGGAGAACATCTTCTCGGAAAAGGAGATCGAGGTGGAGACCGATGAAGTGGACGAGAATGAAGAACCCATCATGGAGACCAAACTGGTGGATGCCGCCGACGTCGACTATGTGGCGCAGCGGCTGAAAGAGGGCGGTCTGATTGAACATGAGTGGCTGTTCAAGCTCTTTTGTACCATTACCAAAAGTGACATCAAGCTCCGCCCGGGCACCTATACGCTGGATACCAATATGGATTACCTGGCTATCGTCACCAATCTGGGGTCCTCCTCCACCAACCGTGCCACGGTCACTGTGACCTTTACCGAGGGCAGCACGGTGGATCAGATTTTTGAGTTGCTGGAAAAGAAGGGTGTCGCCTCTGTGGAGGATCTGCAGAATATGGCAGCCAACCATCCCTATAAATTCTCCTTCCTGCAGGAGATCCCGCTGGGGGATCACCATCGGCTGGAGGGCTATCTGTTTCCGGATACCTACGAGTTCTACGTGGGTGACGACCCCAAGTATGTCATCAATAAGATGCTTTTGAACTTTGATGCCCGTTTCACCGACGAGATGCGTGAACGGGTGGCAGAGAATGGCCAGTCCATTTATGAGATTTTGACCATCGCCTCTCTGATTGAAAAAGAGACCGATGGTACCGATGAAAAAATCATTGCGTCGGTCATCTACAACCGCCTGAACAGCCGGGAGACGGCGGGCAAGCTCCAGATCGACGCCACGCTGGTGTATATCAACGGTGGCCGCAAGCCGGTGGAGGCCGACAAGGAGATCGATTCCCCCTACAACACCTATCTGTATGAAGGTCTGCCCGCCGGCCCCATTGCCAACCCCGGCATGGCAGCCATCCGCGCGGCCATGAATCCGGACGAGACAAACTACTATTACTACGTGCTCAATCCGGACAGCAACCGTCACGAATATTCCACGAATTACAACGATCATGTCAATCTGGTGAACAAATATGCAGGTAAGTAAAAAACCCGAACTTCTGGCTCCGGCGGGAGATTTTGAACGGCTGCGCATGGCTGTGGCCTATGGTGCCGATGCGGTCTATCTGGCCGGCGGCGATTTCGGTATGCGCGCCTTTGCCGGCAACTTCACGCCGGAGGAATTGAAGCAGGCGGTGCAGCTCTGCCATACCAACGGTGTGAAAGTACACGTGACCTGCAATATTCTGCCCCGCAATGATGATGTTGCACGCATTCCGGAATTTCTGGAATACCTGAACGACGTGGGTGTGGATGCCGCCATCGTGGCTGATCTGGGCGTGTTCCGTCTGGCACAGAAGTATGCGCCCCGTGTTCAACTGCATATGAGTACGCAGGCCGGGATCGCGAATTACGAGTCGGCCCGGATGTGGCACGAACTGGGTGCCTCCCGCGTCATTCTGGCCCGCGAGCTGTCCCTGAACGAAGTGCGTGAGCTGCGCGCCAAGGTGCCATCCGAGCTGGAGGTGGAGACCTTCGTCCACGGCGCCATGTGCGTGTCCTATTCCGGGCGGTGCGTGCTGTCAAACTACATGACCGGACGGGATGCCCAGCGGGGCGCCTGTGCCCAGCCCTGTCGCTACAAGTATGCTCTGATGGAGGAAAAACGGCCCGGTGAATACTTCCCGGTGGAGGAGGACTCCAAGGGAGCCTACATTTTCAGTTCCCGTGATATGTGCATGATTGACCATGTGGGCGAACTGATGGAGGTCGGCGTGGACTCGCTGAAGATCGAGGGTCGCGCCAAGAGCGCCTACTACGCCGCCTGTGTGACCAATGCCTACCGCCATGCCATTGATGCGGCAGCGGCAGGAGAGCCGCTCAACCCCGTCTGGCGCGATGAGGTGGAAAAGGTGTCCCACCGGCATTATTCCACCGGATTTTTCTACGGCCAGCCCGGTGAATACACCGAAGATGGACGCTACATTCGTCAATGGCAGGTGATCGCGCAGGTGGAGGAATGTGACGAAAACGGCAATGCAGTCCTTTCTCTGCGCAACAAGTTTTCAAAAGGTGACCGGGTGGAGTTGGTGGCGCCCGGACTGGAGCCGGTGGCCTTCGAGGTCCCCGTGATGGAGGACATGGACGGTCTGCCGCTGGAGGAACCCCGAAACCCGCAGATGCGGTTCCGCATGAAGCTGCCCGTGGCGGTCAAACCCCTGGCGCTTTTACGTATCCAGCGCGACAATTCATAAGCAAAATGCTCCTCGCTTCGATCATGAAGCGAGGAGCATTTTTTAGCTCAGTTCCGTCAGAATGGTATCCAACTCATCTCTGGTGTACAGGGCGGACAGGACGTCCACCAAGGCATTGGGGGTCAGATGCTCGGGCAGATCAAGATGTTTGAGCAGTTTTGCGCGGCGCACACCGCTGTCCGGCCGCCCGGTCAGCCCCAGGGCGAACAGGTCGGCTTTGGTCAGGGGGACGGTTGCGTTCTTGGCGCTGTCTCCGTCCAGAAAGGTAGCCCCCGCGCGGCGCAGGACATCCAGCAGCACCTCCGGACGCATACCCTCCACGCCCAGTTTTCCTTCCTTACCGCCGGTGCGTTTGCGGCGCTCCTTGCCCTCCCGGTCGGGTATATAGGCGTGCTTGACCAGGGTTGGGTCAATGGAGCCTTTCAGGTAATTGCGGATCACAAAACCTGCGCCGTCGGAATCGGTCAAGATGATCAGCCCCTGCTTTTGGGCAATGCGGCGCAGCAGGGACAGTTTTTCTGTGTCCTTGAATACGCCGAAGCCGGCAGTCTCCAGTATGGTGGCGTCCACCACCTGAGACAGGGTGTTTTTGTCATAACGGCCTTCCACCACAATGGCCTCTTTGATGCGCGGCTTATCCATGGGCAAGCTCCAGCAGGAACGAGGTCAGCAGCTCTGCGGCATCGGTGCCGGAGGATTTCATGGCCAGGTCGACCTCGGCAGCGCGGGAAACAGCCCAGCGGCACCAACCACGCTTGAAACGGGAGGCAGCCTGCATCAGCTTGTCTGCGGGGTAGGAGGATTTCATTTTCCAGAGATCGACCAGATACTGACTGCTTTTATGCGCTTCAAAGGCCAGTCGGGCGGTATAAAGCTGACGCAGTTGCTTGCCGAGAAGAGCGTGGATCATGATGGGGGGCTCCTGTTGGGTCAGAAGATCACCCAATACTTTGGCTGCGCGCTCAAAATTGCGATTCAGAACGGCATCGGTCATCTGGAACACCTTGGCATCCAAAAGAGGAACCGCTACGGCATCAATGTCTTCGCGGGTAATACGGGAATGTTTGGAGTAGGCTCCGATTTTGGAAATCTCGCTGCCCAGCGTATTCATCAGGTCACCGCAGAGGAAAATCAGATATTTGGCCTGCTCGGAGTCAATGTCCTTATCCAGCGAGCGGAACCGGCGGCAGATCCAATCCACCAGATCACCCTGACTCTGGTGGGGGAATGGGACGGTCAGACCATAGGATTTCAAGGCCTGAGCAAGTTTAGTCCGGGCATCTGACTTGTATTCAATCAAATCGTAAACAAAAATCAGGCAGACATAGTCGGGCAGATCAGAAAGCAAAGAAACCAGTGCCTCCCGATCGGCTTCCGGTGTCTTGAACAGGTCGTAATCCATGACCAGAACCATGGTGCGCTCGCTCATCATGGGGAGACAATCCACCGCTTCGGAGATCACCCGCGGATTGGCGTCCTTGCCCGGAATGGTGTGCAGGTTGAAATCTTCCAAACCGGGGGTCAGGATGCGTTTTTTGATCTCATTCAGGTAAAAATCCCGTAGATAGGCCTCTTCACCGTGAAGCAGATAAAGAGAACCGAGGGAGTTTTCCTTTAACTGCTTTTTCAGTTCTTTCAGCGCAGTATTTTCGGTATTTTTTTGAGCCATGGGCTACTCTCCTTCGTATCGGATAGTCAGGTGACCCATCCGGTCAGTACGGTAAATGTCAATGTTGCGTTCGGCAAGGCGGGATAGCGTTTGGTCAGCCGGATGACCATAGGTATTATAACCGACCGAAATCAGGCAGGTTTCCGGTTTGAGGGTATCCAGCAGAAGGTCAGAGGTGGAGTTTTTTGAGCCGTGATGTCCGGCGGCAAGCACCTCGATGTCCGGCAGAAAGCCATATTTGATCAACAGAGATTCCACGAAGGTGTTAGCATCGCCGGTGATCAGAGCGTCAAATTCCTCGCAGGTGGCCAGAACAAACAGACCTTCCTCGTTGGCGGCGCCGTCGCCCAGTGGGGCGTACAGGGTCAGGTCCGTCTCGCCCAAAGTCAGAGTGCGGTTGTTGTCCAGAAGGGTGACGGAAGTGCCGGCTTCGTCGGCGAGAGACAGGATCTCGGCACGGTAGGGAGATTCGTCATCCCGCAGGTCGGGGAGGATCAGAGCTGAAATGTCAAGGCGGGCAAACAGTTCGGGCACGCCGTTGGCATGGTCACTGTGGCAGTGTGTCAAAATCAGCAGGTCAAGGTGTGAAATTCCAAGAGACTGCAGATAGTCTGCGGCAATGTCGCCTGCGTTGTCTTTGTTTCCGCCGCAGTCGATCAACGCGGTGCGGCCGCCGGAGCAGAGCAGAATGCTCTGTCCCTGTCCAACATCCAGCATGGTGATGGAAAGGGATGGAGACAAAAGGGCAGCTCGGCTCAGGATCAATGCGGCACAAAGGGCGATGACGCCCGAACAGACGGGGAGAATGGGGCGGCGGTATCTGCGAAGCAGCACGATCAGCACGATCCCGTAAACCAGAACCAGCCATACGCACAGATAAATGCTGTTCATGGACAGGGAAGAAAAGGACAGGGAACCCAGCATATGGGTGACCCACAGAACATAGCGGGTCAGGAGTGTGACCGGGAAAGTCAGAATGGCGGCCAGCGCAGGGAAGGCAATGCCCAGCAGGGTCAGGACCAGTCCGGGCGCAAAGGCAAGAGAAACCGCCCAAAGGGTCAGCAGGTTGGTGACCGGTGAGATCAGGGAGACCGTGCCGAAATACCATGCGGTCAGGGGCGTGGTCAAAAGCAGCGCACCCACGGTCAGGGAGGTATTGGCGGCCAAGGTGCGGCAGAACCTGCGCCACAGTCTGCGTGGCAGGCTGCCGCCGCTGCCCAAAGAGCGGGTCATGGCACGGTATAGAGGGCCGGAAACCCAATGGATGCCGGTTACGGCGGCAAATGACAGCTGCAAAGAGACGCTCTGGATGGAATACGGATTACACGCCACCAGCAGGAACAACGCTGCAGACAGCGTCGTGGGTGGGTCTGCCTCGCGGTCCAGCAGAGGGGCGAGCATGGTCATAATGACCATCACAGCGGCGCGGACCACCGACGGGGTAAACCCGGCCACGGCGGCAAACAGAACCACCAAAAGTATGGTCAGCACGGAGCCCGTTTTGCTGCGTCGGCGGAAAAACAGAGCCAGAAATCCCGCGAAGAAGGACAGGTGCAGACCGGAAACAGCCACGATGTGTGCGGCGCCGGAACGCTGAAGGGCGGTGTAGGTGCTGTCGCTCAAATTGGTTTTGTCGCCGGTCAGCAGGGCGGTTATCAAAGCGGAGACATCCGCAGGGAAGATGGCGCGCACGCTGTCTTTGATTGCCTGAGCAATGCAGACGGGCCAGACGGAAAGGGGCGGCGTGTCCGGGCGTTGGCAGGTCAGCTCTCCGGTGGTGCTGCCCTGCAGATAAATTCCTTTTGCTTCGTAATAGCTGACTGCCTCTCCGCGGACGACATTGGCGCTGCGGAATCGCGCGGTACCGGAAATTTTGTCGCCGGGGAGCAGATCTTTGCCCGAATTGTCGGTGTACAGAATGATTTTGAAGTCCGGTTTTCCGGGCAAGTGAAGCCGCGCTTCTACGCGGAAACTGCCCACCGAGGTCTCCTGCGGAAAGGAAGTGACCATGGCGGAAAAGCCGGTGCTCTGTCCGGCCAGCTCCTCGGCGGGAGCGCGGAACAGCAGAGAATATCCCTGAAACCAGAGCAGGCCGACGGCAATACCCAGACACGCCAAACAGACCGGCAGCCGTTTCCGGCAGCCGGCCAGAAGGCCGAGGGCGGCAAAAATCAGTCCGACGGGGATCAGAAAAGGCAACCCCAGACAGGCTGCGAAAGCAGCCCCGCAAAAGGGCAGGGCAAACCAGCAAAGTTTACGCATTGGGCTGCCTGGGATTGTCGGTTAGGCCGAGAATGTAATCAACGCTGGTTTTGTACAGTTCTGCCAGTTTGATCAATGCCCAAACAGGAATCTCGCGAACACCTTTTTCGTAGCGACGGTATACTTCGGGATGCAGATTTAGAATTTCGGCAATTTCTTTTTGCGTATAGTCTTTGTCATTTCGAAGATCAGCAATTCTTCTGAAATACATAACATCACCCTTGTAAAGACTACCATTTGGTAGTCTTTACAAGAGAAAAACCAACCATTCGGTTGGGTTGCGTTTGAAAGAAACACCCCGGAACTACGGCTCCGGGGTGCTCGCGACGACACATTAACCGGGAGGCCAAGTCATATCCCTTCCGCTTAAAACATGGAAGTGCAGATGGAACACACTCTGTCCGGCCTGCTCGCCGATGTTGGACACCACGCGGTAGCTGTCCAGACCCAGTTGGGCGGCCAGTTTGGCGATGACGGCAAAGATGTGGCCGACGGTGGCCTGATTCTCTTCATTCACGGCGGAAACCGAGGGGATGTGGGCCTTGGGGATCACCAGAAAATGGGTGGGTGCCTGAGGGTCAATGTCGTAGAATGCGTAGCACAGCTCGTCCTCGTACACCTTGTTGGAGGGGATGACACCGGCAATGATTTTGCAGAACAAGCAATTATCCATGGAAAATCCTCCTTGTGACAGAAAATCGATCAGAAGGGCAGACCCATGCCGCCGGTCAGCTTCTGCATATTGCTGGCCATGTCGGCTTCGGCTGCACGGGTGGCCTCGTTGACGGCGGCCACGGTCATATCCTGCAGCATCTCCACATCATCGGGATCCACTGCCTCGGGGTCGATGGTCAGGCTCTTGAGCACATGCTTTCCGGTAACCACGGCGGAAACCACGCCGCCGCCTGCGCTGGCAGTATACTCCTTCTCTTCCAGCTCGGCCTGCATCTTCTGCATATCCTGCTGCATCTTCTGGGCCTGCTTGATCATGTTCATGTTGATGCCGCCGCCCATGCCGCCCATGCCGCGGCTGCCGTATCCTTTTGCCATAGTAACAACTCCTATCGTATTATTCGGTGATGTTGATGTTTCCAAATTGCCGGCCCAGAGCCAGCAGATCATTCAAATTGTCATGCGCCGGTGCAGCGGTTGGATTTGCTGCCGTGCGAACAGGGGGACGTCCTTCTTTGACGAAAACCTGCACTTTACACCCGGCCATGCGTTCGGCCTCGTGGGTTACAGGCTCCAGAACCGAGGGCTTGTTGAGCATGCTGAATGCAAAACTCCCGTCAGCCCAGAGGTTCAGCACACCGTTGGAATATTCTCCAATGGTAGAAGGATCGATCAGGAAGGTGTACTCGCCCATGGGAACTTTACCCATCAGCCCGGCAGACAGTGCTTTCCAGAACCCGGTGTCGACCAAGTCGGAGGCCAAGCGGTCTTAGGAAGACAAGCAAGTTGTTCAACTCCTTGGCTCACAGAACGACATGGCTA
>JAZOBG010000012.1:0-28785 GCA_045595865.1 Oscillospiraceae bacterium | reverse complement strand
AGGTTGAAATTGAAGTGATTGCGCAAAAATAAAGCAGGCACACAAAAGCATTTGTAAAAGGCCGCATAAATGCAGTAAGCACAAAATTTAGATAACAGTCAAGAACTCGTCTTGCCGTAACGACGCAAGACGAGTTCTTTGTTCCCATACGCAAGAAGCACCACAAAATGTTTCCTCTCTTTTACAGCGGTGCTATGAAAGGAATTGTCAGGGCAGGAGGAGCATGAATTCCCTCTGAATGAGGTGCTTACCGACACCTTTTGGCCAAAGCTGCCGGTCGAATCATCCAAAAGGACCGCTATCGCATCCCTTGGGAAGAAGTACTCCATTGAGCTGAACATATTCGGCGGGCTCTGGGGACCTTAATCATTGCCGCACTCTGACATCACCTCATGCAGCATCGAAGCTGAGGGAAACCACCTTCTGATCCCGTTGGACACAGTAGATGGGAAGCTGCCGGGTGGTGGCCGCCGCCCCGATGACGGCGGGGTGATTGACAATGTAAAACATAACGGCAGCGCAGAGCAGACAAAGAAACAAAGAAAGAACCTTGCGTTTTAACAGTACGAATTTCATAGCTGGCCTCCCGAACTTATTTGTACCAGTTTATGAACCGCACCTCCCATTCAGAAGAAAAACAAAATGTGGGTGTCGAGGATCGGGTTCCTCAACGCCCACATTTTTGCATTTCATATTCCGTTGGAAAGCCGACTGTTGTTGACGCAAGAAACAAAAGAATTAAACAAAAAAGAAAAGAAGCCCAACAACACACTTGCCATCATAGTTGTATTCCACGTGGCGCGCCAGCGCCAACACGGATGGCGCCAGGATCCATGCGGACAGAGCGAACGCGACGTCCCGCATGGATGCGGCGCCGGACGCTATAGGGGGTCCAGGGGGAGTTCCCCCGGCAAGGTATGGCAGGGCCAAGACGACGCAGTCGGATTGGCATCTGGCCATACCTTGCTTATGGCAGAATAAAAATTGTTTTATTGAAATCTTTTTTAAAGCTGTTTTTTGTCAATATAAATAGTTTCCACATATTTGTTCAAACAGTGCGAATACAAAGTGCGTCCCGGCTACTTTTAGCAACCAATTTGACACTCCCCGCAGTTCATTCTGCGGCAGCTCCTGACTTTTAATTTATGCTTCTGCCGGAAAAAACTCCCGCACTACATCGAGGAATTGCCCCACAACGGGCGAATGTTCCGAGTGGTAGAGGATTCCACACTCAGCCTGCAGATCGGTCACCAAGGGAATGGCGACCAGCGGCTCCATGTGGGTGACAAAAGTGGCGCGGGATATGTAGATACCGTTATTATAACAGAACTTAAACATATTGTGCATATCGTTGCCCATGGTTTCCACCAGACTAACGTCGCTGCACTGCTCCCGAATCGCATGGATCAATTCCAGATTGCTGTGGCCGCGCAGGCCAACATTCTGACCAGACAGGTCGCTGACATGAAGTTCGTTTTCCTTTGCCAACGGGTGATTGGGGGAAAGCAGACAGTAAGTATTCATTATATTTGATCTCTTTTCACGGACCCTGCAGACACGCAGCGCAGTCTGCCCGAGTCCCCAGCTAAGCAAGTTTATTCTTTCACAAAAAACCTCAACATTCAATTCCTATACATTGTGATTCGTTCCAAAATGGAAACAATCGAATTTTGCCCGTTTTTCGTCCTTCGCATCGAATACATTTCACCTTTTGAAGCAGATTGTTTTAAAATATTACTATGGTACCTTGACATATTTTAATTGTTATGGTACCATAGTATCAAACAAAACAGCAAGGAGGCTCCTTATGAGAGATAACAACCGACCCTACAGGGGCGCCGAGCGCCCTTACGGCGCAGAAATGGAACGTGACGGCAGCCTTTCCGACCTGCTGGACCGCTGCGGACATTACTATACCCACCGCATCGGCGGCAGCCACCGCGGGCAGAACAGCGCTTTGACCTGGCTGGCCGAGCACCCCAACGCAACCCAGAAAGAGCTGGGAGAAGAACTGGGCATTACCCCCGCTTCACTCAGCGAAGTACTGATGAAACTGGAGCGCAAAGGCTATGTGGAGCGTTTCAAGGACGAATCCGACCGCCGCTTCATCCGTGTGCAGCTGACCGATGACGGCGTTGCCGCCCTTGATGCGCTGGAAGAAAAGAGCGATGACCCCTTTGTCGCCCTGACCGATGAGGAACAGGAAACACTAAAAGGATTGCTGTCTAAACTGCTGAACGACTGGGAAACTCGCTGTCTGTCCGACCGCAATCGCAGACGGTTCGGGAACAGCAGAGACTTCTCTCTTCACGGAAACGAGCATCCCGGACACGGCGACGAGCATCCCGGACATGGCGACGACCATCCGGGTCACGGAAGAAACGAGCGCGGAGACCGTTCCGGGCGTGAACACGGCAGAGATGCTGAACGCCACGGACACGGACGCCGCTGACATGTAAAGGAGGAATACCATGTTTTTTGACCGTAATTCCGGTGCAAGCCGGGGCGGTGGCTGGGACCGCGAGCGCGGCGGCTACGGCGGGCATGGCGGTCGGGGCGGTTACGGCAGCTTTGACGGCAGCTATCACAAACCCGGCAGCGGCTATACCAACGCCAATGAAGGCTACCGCCTTCTGGTGCAGGAACCCGGCACCCACCTTTTATTTATCGGTTCCTATTCCTGTGTGCGGCACAGAGGGACCGAGCGCCTTCAGCTGCAGAAAGAGGGCAAGCTGACCTTCCTCTGCCTGCAGGATATCGACTGGATCACCGGTGACTATCTGCCTCAAATCGAGGAGGCTGCGCAGGAGGTCCTGCAGCTTTACCCTGATATCAAAAAACTGATTTTGTTCGGCGGCTGCCAGCTTGAGCTGTTGAGTGTGGACATGAAAGCAGTCAGCAAAGATCTGACCAGTTTGCTGGGCATCCCTGTGGTATTCCACAAGGGTTGCCATCTGGTTGGATACGGACGTGATTTGGAGGAGGATGACACATGAAAAATCTTTGGACAACACTTCCTCCGCTGCTTTCCGACAACAATGGCCTGATTGAGGTTATCCAACACACCGACGGCTGCGCCGTCATTGACGATAGCGGCGACTTCCGCCTGGGCGGCGGTCACAGCCATGGCGGCCACGGCGGTCGTATGGGCGGCGGCCGTCGCGGCGGTGGCGACGGCGGTTTTGGCGGCGGCCACGGCGGTCGTGGTGGTCATGGCGGCCACGGCGGTCGTGGCGGCGGAAAGGGCGGCGCTGCCCGTGTGTCCGTATCGGGCGCCAGTTCTCAGGACGTGACCACCGGAACCCGGGACGCCATGCTGGACGCCTTCGAGAGCGCCCGCTCCCGCTATAACCCCAACTTTGTCCTGCTCAGCGCAGGGCCCTGCGGCGCCATGATCGGAACCGATCTGAAAGAGATCGCCGAGACCATTACCGCCGAATACAACCTGCCTGCTGCCGCAGTGGATCTGACCGGTCAGAAAGCCTATGACTTCGGCATTTCCCGGACCGTCGAAGCCATGGCTAAGCTTCTGGCTCAACCCGGCGACGTGATCCCCGGCACCCTGAATATTCTGGGCGCTACCACGCTGGACTGGTCTGCCAGCGACATGAGCGAAGCCTTCAACTGGGCAGCTCATCAAGGCTGGAAGATCATCGCCCAACCCGGCGGCACGACAACAGCCGACCAGTTGGCATCCATGGGCAAAGCTCAGTTGAACTGGGTCACCACCGTGTCCGGTCTGGCTGCCGCACGATATCTGCAAAGCACCTTCGGCACCCCCTATGTAGTCGGCTCTCCTTTCGGCATCAAGCAGATTGGCAAGCTGTCCGATCAGATGCAGGCTCCCTGCCTGCCCGATCCCACCGAACCGGTGGACGTGGATACCCTGATCATCGGCGAGCAGTTTGCCGCCAACGCCCTGCGTGAGGCGCTGGAAATCAAGGGCTTTGCCAAGGGAGCCGACGTGGCCACCTTCTATCAGCTGGACAAAACGTACGCCCGCAAGGGTGACCGTAAGATCAAGGGCGAAGCCGACGCCCGGGCACTGCTTAATTGCGGCAAATACCGCCTGATCGTGGCCGACCCCATTCTGCGCCCCCTACTGAAAACCGACTGCGAGTGGATTGACCTGCCCCACAAGGCCATGAATCCGTACGGCGAATGCACTCCCGTCTCCCTGTTCGGCAATAAGCTGGACAACTGGCTGGAACAGAAGAAGTAACTTTTATTCCCGTTCAAGCGAATTCAATAAAAACGACGGCAAAAACGCGCCGGGACCAGACGATTCGGTCTGGCCCCGGCGCAGCTCTTATTCGTTGTGTGTTCAGTCAGGCAAAGCCGTATGCTCTTCCAGCCAACGTGCGGCCAGATAAGCATTGATGGCGGCGCCGATATGCAGCGCTTCTTCATTGAAAATTACTTTTGGATTGTGTCCGGGACAAGGATAACCCTCTGCCTTGGAACCAAAACCCAAATTCAGCAGCGCCCCGGGAACCTGATCGGTCACGCGGGCAAAGTCGTCGCCGGCACCCATGGCCGTATCGGTCAGGATCACCTTTTCCTCCCCCAGCAATTCCTTCAGGTATCCGGCATACTCATCGGTGAGTCCGGGATCGTTGTACGGGGCCGGAATAGAGTGGTCATAACAAAATTCCACACTGCCCCGGAAGGCTTCGGCGATGTGTTCGGCAATGTGCTCCACCCGGTCCCGGAGGAAATTCCACTTTTCCTGCGTTGCAGCCCGAATGGTGATTCCCATGACCGCCTTGCCCGCCACCGAATTGCTGGTCGTTCCACCATTGGTGGTGCCGGTCAGGAGAATTCCGTTTTCATCCGCAGGAATTTCGCGGGCAATTACCGACTGCAGCGCCAGATTCAAAAAGGATGCAATGGTCAGGGCATCCACCCCGCGCCAGCTGGCCGCGCCGTGGGCATCCTTTCCGGTGACCGTGACGGTCATGCCGCCTACAAATTTGCCGTAATACCCACGGATACACTTGACCGTTCCGGTAGCCGCTTCGGGCATAACGATGGCGGTGTGAAGACCCACGGCAGCGTCCACCTTCGGATTTTCCATCAAGCCGTGTTCAATCATATCGGCTGCGCCCTGGCCGGTTTCCTCTCCGGGCTGGAACATGAATTTCACCGTGCCCTTCAGCTCATTTTCGTGCGTTTTCAGGATCTTGGCGGCACCCAGCAGCATAGCCGGATGACAGTCATGTCCACAGGAATGACAATTTCCGTTGGTCGCCGCAAAGGGCAGTCCCGAATCCTCCCGCATGGGCAGGGCATCCATATCGGCCCTCAGCAGAATACACTTTCCGCCCGTTCCCACGGTGGCGGTCACACCGGCCTTTCCGCACTGAACCGGTTCATAACCGTACTCTCGCAGTTTTTTCATGACAAAGGCCACCGTTTCGGGCAGATCCATGCTCACTTCGGCAATCCGGTGAATCACACGGCGGCAGGACACGATCTCTTCTTCCAGGGCTTTGGCTTCTTCCAAAAACAAAACAGGATTCAACATCGTTCAGACCCCTTTCTCTTTCTGTCAAAACTATACGCCGTTTGAGATGTGGAATACAAATCGCAAAAATCATCTGCTTTTCCAAAACGGAAACACGCATCAAAAAGATTGTGGTATTTTCCCGATTTCAGTGCTACAATTACCGCAAATCTCCATTTTTCGGGAGGTCTCCATGAAACGCTCCTATTTCATCTGTGTTCTGACCTTCTGCCTCTGGGGCAGTGTTTATGTATTCAGCAAATATGCCATGGCATCGTTCTCCCCTATGACTGTCATGTTTATCCGCAATCTGATTGCCGCATTGTTCATCTTTGCCGTCGCCCCCAAAAAGCAATTCCGGAAGATCCGGCGCGAACACATTAAATATTTTCTTCTGACCGGAATTTTGGGCTACTTTCTGGCAAACGGTCTTGTCATGCACTCCACTCACCTGATGAGTTCCACGCTGTCCTCGCTGATCAATTCTGCCAATCCCGTATTTATCATGCTGTTCGCCGCTTTGCTTCTGCGTGAACGCATGACTTTTTGCAAAGGCATCGGAACTGCCTGTGCTTTGACCGGTGTGGTTTTTGTCATCGGCATTGATTTCGGGCACATCAGCACCGCCGGCGTCTTATGCAGCATTTTCGGTGTTGTCTTTGGCGCCCTGGGCAGCACGATCGTGCGCAAAGTTTCTGCTTATTACATCCCGGAACAAATTACCGTTTGTTACTTCGTGATCTCGTTGCCCTTTTGCCTGATCGCCTCGGTTATTGAAACAGTTCGGGAGCCGCTGCCCATCACACTGTCCGGTGTGGGCGCAGTCCTTTACATCGGCATCGTAACAACTGCGATTGCAAACCTGCTTTGGAACAAGTCCCTTGCCGTTATGGATGCTTCGGTTTGCTCCATGTTCTACCCTCTTCAACCCATGTTTGCCGCTTTGTTCAGCGTAATTTTACTGGGAGAAAAAATCACCCCGGAATTGGTCGGCGGCGGCCTCCTGATCGCACTTGGCGTGCTGATCGGATTGGGACTGCCCGGCTACCTGAAACAACACAAAAAGCAATCACATCTCCCTTAACGTCAACAGGGACTGCTCGTTTGAGGCAGCCCCTGTTTTCTTATTTCACGCTGTGATGCTTCTTGACATAATTCCAGAACTCCTGCGCTGCAGGGCTCAGGACACGGCTGCGGGAGCGTGCCAGATAGGCGTTTACATTAAAATTTTCTTCCAGCGGCACAAACACCGTCCGCTTGTAATTGAATAAATCAAACATTTCCCGGGTGGACAGCGCCACTCCTTTTCCACAGGACACATAAAACAAAATGCTGTCATCCCGGTAACCGTAACAGCTGACCTCCGGGTCAAACCCGCATTGCCGGCAGAAATCCACATATTCCGACAGCGTACCAATCTCCGGATTCGGAAATACAAATCGCTCGCCACTGAGTTCACCAAGCGAGATCGTGTCCCGCCCCGCCAGAGGATGATCCACCGGCAGCACAGCACCCAGGCGGGTGCACTGCACCCGGATGTACTGGAGCCGCTGCGGAGTCAGCCGTCCTCCCCCCAATGTGAAACCAAGCTCGCACTCCCCATTCAAAATAGCTGCGCTGACTCCTTTCTTTTCCTGCACGGTCAGTTGAATACCGGACCCCGACGCATCAAACCCTTCCATAATGCGGGCCAGACCGAAACGGCTGGGTGGCGGAGATGCAAATACCGTCAGTTCCCGTTCAGACCCGTCAATTTTTTCCGCTGTCAGGGCATCATAGGCCTCCACCAGCCTGCGCACAAGGATCAACTTTTCCTCCCCGGCCCGGGTCAGTGCCACGCCGTGGGGGCGGCGTTCAAACAACACCACCCCCAGCTCCCGCTCCAACGCCGCAATATGCTTGGACACGGTAGCCGGAGTAATATACAGTTCCTCGGCCGCATCAAAAAATGTGGAGCAGCCGGCGGCGGTCAAAAAGGTTCGGTAACGGTCAAAACTCAATGGTTCCACCTCATTTCGTTTTCATTATACTTCCGACCCCTCTTTTCTTCAAGATTTGATTTCCGTTTTGGAAACACAAAAACGCTTTTGATTTTTCTTTTTCTCAAAAACAGTTATACTGAAGAAAAAACCGAAAGGCGGCCTGTTTATGTCTACCATCCAGCTTCGTGATTTTCTGAATTATCGGTTCCTGAGCGCTCCGAAATTTTCTCCCAACGGCAGTCGTGCAGCATTTACCGTCACCGTCTGCGATGAACAGACCAATTCCTACCGCCACGATATCTGGCTTCTGGACGGGTCGGACTGCCGCGCTCTGACCGACGACGGCAAATGGGACTCCTTCCTCTGGGATGACGATGAACACCTGCTGCTGCCCTCTGTCGACAAAGGGAATACCCTTTGGAAGCGTCTGCCGCTCTCCGGCGGCCAACCGGAGGATGCCTTCACTCTCCCCTTTTTTGTCAAAAACATGGAGCGGTTGGACGATTCACGCTGGTTTTTCACCGCCCGGGACAAGCGTCCGCCTGACCCGGGATGCTCGGTGGTGGAGGGATTGCCCGTCCGTTTCAATGGACTTGGATATACCTCTCCCGCCGTTAACTCCCTGTATCTGTATGATGCCGATTCCGATCGGCTTACCAAGCTCAGTCCGGAAGGGTTCCATGTGACCCACACCGCCCGCTTCGGTCAACGCATTGCCTATTCCGGAGCCATGAAGGAAAAGCTTGGGGCCATGTTTGACGACATCCGTCTGGCCGACCCCGCCCTCGGAACCGACCGGGCGCTGTATGAAAAAAAGGATCTGGCCATTCTGGACCTGCGGGAAGTGGACGGCCGCCTGATGGTAGTAGTGCGTGACCGTATCCGGCACTCCTTTGACCAAAACCCCGCCTTTTGCGTGTTGGACGAGGAAAAGGGAGAATACATTACCGTGGCCACCCCCGACTTCAACCCGGAAAATGCCGCGCTCAGTGACAGCACCTGGGGGCTCCCATCTCCCTTTGGCGGAGACGGAAAGTACTTGTATTGTCTGGCCTGCAAGGTCAATGACATTCATCTGGTGCGTATTGACATTCGCGGAAATATCGAAACGGTCTGTAATCATCCCGGCGCCATCTGCGGCTTTGACGTAACCTCCGACGGCAAGATTCTTGCGGTTGCCCAATATGACATGGCCCTCAACGAACTTTATCTGCTCGGCTCCACTCCCCAAAAACTAACCGGTCTGAACGATGCCGTTCTGGTTGACAAAACCGTTTCCAAACCGATTCATCTGACTGCACCTTACAGGGATTACACCATTGACGGCTTTGTTATTCCTCCCGCAAATTTCGATCCCCAAAAGACCTACCCCGCCGTTCTTGAGATCCACGGCGGCCCCAAAAACATCTACTCTGCCGTGTACTACCACGAACTACAGCTTCTGGCCGCACGGGGTTATTTCGTGATTTTCTGCAATCCGGTGGGATCTGACGGCAAGGGCACGGAATTTTTTGAGGCCATCCGCGCCCGCTACGGCACTCTGGATTACGAAAGTCTGATGGCTTTCTACGATACCGCTCTGCAGACGTGGCCTCAAATTGACCCTGCACGCGTTGCGGTCACCGGCGGTTCCTACGGTGGCTTTTTGACCAACTGGGTCATTGGCCACACCGGTCGGTTTGCCTGTGCCGTCTCCCAACGCTCCATCTCCAATATGATCTCCTTCTGGGGCAATGCCGATGTGGGTTTCCATTCCGTTACCGACAAAAACGGCGGTGACATTTATCACGCCATGGACTTGCTCTGGGAACAGTCTCCCCTGAAGTATGCCCCCAATGTGACCACACCGTCCCTGTTCCTCCATTCGGACGAGGATTACCGCTGCCCGTTGGAGCAGGGCGTACAGATGTATACCGCCGTTTCCCTGACCGGAACCGATACCCGACTGGTCGTCTTCAAAGGCGAAAACCACAGCCTTTCCCGCAGCGGAAAGCCCAGAAACCGCATTCGTCGGCTGGAGGAAATGCTGAGCTGGTTCGACAAATATACCGCTCCCAAGTAATCACCGGAGCAAACCGGTCTCCACCAAGACATGCAGAAAGATGTATCCCGATAAGCAGCACCGGAAACACCCTGAGTCCTTTGGGCGGTTGCAGTGCCGCAGAACTGTTGATTCCTATCAATTCATTTTTTTCGTTGCGGTTTCAGAAGAAAAGACTTGGTTTTTTGCGAAATGCAAACGCTTCCCACTCGGACGCGGTGTTTTGACACCACTTCCGAAGGGAAGCGTTTTTATTTGTTGGGATAACCGCATTGAATCGTATTTTCAGCTTACATTGATACACACTTGCCAAAAGCAGACATACTCGTTAAAATAGCGGTGAATATGACGAACCGTGATAGACAGGAGGGATCAAAATGGATCTGTTTCTGGAGCAGAAACAACATCAAAAACTATCGCCACAAATGATTCAGTCCATGGAGATCCTTCAAATGGGCACATTGGAGCTGCATGAATATGTGGAAGAACAGCTCCTGGAAAATCCCATGCTGGAGAGAGAAGAAAATTATACGCAGGAGGAAGGCTCCCTGCTGCTTCACAAATTGGAATGGTTGGCCGCAAACTCTCAACGAAGCCGCTCGGCCTATGCGGAAGAATCACGGTGTCTCGCCGATGCGATGGCGGATCCTGCCGAAGAGAGCCTGTACGACCATTTGGGTGCCCAGATTCCGTGGAAACACCTTTCCCCTGTTATGCGGCGGGGTGTTGAGTGTGTTTTGACCGGATTAAATGATAACGGCTGGTTGGATGAAAGTACCGAGGAACTGGCCGCACGCGGCGGTGTCAGCTGTGATGTGATCGTCGGAGCAGAGCTGATCGTGCAGAATATGGAACCGGCCGGTGTGGGTGCCCGCACATTAGCACAGTGCCTGGAACTTCAACTGGACCGGATCGGAGAGACCGGCCTTGCGCGAAGGATCGCACAAAATCATCTGGAAGACCTGGCCAAGGACCACTATAATCAAATCGCCCGGGTAACCGGAGCAAGTCAGGAAGATGTCCGGCAGGCCTGTCGGCAGATTCGTGCCCTGGATCCCAGACCAGGTGCCGCCTTTGCACACAAACGTTTGCCTGCCTATATCACACCGGATATTTTGGTTGCGGAAGAAGATGGGCAGCTTACCGTTCATATTGTTGGGCAGAACTTGCCGGAATTGAAAATCAGTGCTTACTATCGGGATTTAATACACAGCAGTGAAGAGGATCAGGTCCGGACTTATCTTGCCCAGAAATTACAACAGGCAAACTGGGTAATCAAACATATTGAGCAACGCAGAAATACCATGCTGCAATGTGCCCGTTGTATCGTGATGCTGCAGGAAAAATTTTTCCGTCAGGGCAGACATTTCCTGCGACCCCTGTCTCTGGCGGATGTAGCCGCCGAAACAGGTGTTCATGAATCTACGGTCAGCCGCGCAATTCGAAATAAGTATGTTCAGTGTACATGGGGCCTGTTTCCTCTGAGTGAATTTTTCAGCCGGGCGCTTTCCTCGGGGAACAAGGAATTCTCCGCCGCACAGGTCAAAAAATATATCCGTACTCTAATCGAACAAGAAGATAAACACAAACCTCTGTCCGATCAAAAGATTTGTGATGCATTAGCTGAACAGAGCACAACTGTTTCCCGTCGGACAGTGGCCAAATACCGGGATGAGATGGGCTTCCCCTCTGCTCCGGGACGAAAGGAGTTTTAAGTATGCTGGAACTCAACGAAGGTGCACGTAGCGTTTTGAATTCCCTGCGGGAAGGCATCACCATAATCGACACCGAAGGCCGATTGGTGTTTGGCAACAAAGCCTATTGTGAATTTCTGAACAAGGAAGCAGGCGGCGATATCGGCCCTATTGAGGGATATATGCTGCGCGACCTGCGTCCCGGTGCCCGTCTGCCTGAAGTGCTGAAAACCGGAAAACCCATTCTCCACCTGCCCCGCAAAGAAATCAAAGACTTTTATTTCACCAATATGTATCCTATCTATCAAAACGGCAAATTAGTGGGCGGTATCTCAGTAGTCACCTTTATGGAAGATGCCTATCAGGCCCGCGATGAACTGGAAGCCATAGAGGCCCGTAACCGTCAGGTGCTTCGTTCCATCAACAAAGCCAACGGTGCGCGGTATACCTTTGATGACATCGTTGCGATCGCTGAAAACGCTCAGGCGGTGAAAGCCTTGGCACAAAAGGCGGCCCCCACAGATGCTCCGGTTCTGTTAGCATCGGAAAGCGGCACCGGCAAGGAACTGTATGCCCAAGCCATCCACAATGCCAGCAACCGCCGACATGAGGTATTTGTTGCTATCAACTGCGCCAACTTCAACTCCAACATTCTGGAATCCGAACTGTTCGGTTATGTAGAAGGTGCCTTCACCGGCGCCAAAAAAGGCGGCAAGATTGGTTTGTTTGAGGCGGCCAACGGCGGAACCCTGTTTCTGGACGAAGTGTCTGAAATGGACATCGGCCTGCAAGCCAAACTGCTGCGTGTAATTCAGGAAGGCAAGATCCGTCCCGTAGGCGGTGTAAAAGAAATCAACGTGGATGTGCGTATCATCTGCGCCAGTAATGCCGACTTGAGTTCCTATATCGAAGCAAAAAAGTTCCGGCACGATTTGTTCTATCGCCTTTCCACCTTTCTGATCCGTATTCCTCCCCTGCGGGAACGTCGGGACGATATTTCTCCGCTTGCCGACTCCATTCTCGGTGATCTGGCACGAAAAACCAAACGCTCGGTCCAGATTTCTTCGGACGCATTGGAAATTTTAATCAATTACGACTGGCCGGGTAATGTACGCGAACTACGCAACGTGCTGGAGTTCTCTGCATATCTTTCTGAGGAAAGTGTGATCGTTCCCGAGTCTCTTCCCGAACATCTCGCTCGCGCCAGTGACATCCACCCTGCCGCACCCCTAAGTCAGCGCGTAAAGGCGTTTGAACAAGCCGAAATCCGCAAACTTCTGCTGAAAAACGGCGACAGCCTGAGTGGAAAAAAGGAGACCGCGCGGCAACTTGGTATTTCCCTTGCGACCTTGTATAACAAGTTGGCCGATTGATTTCTAAAAACTTAGAAACGCGTTCTAATTATTTAGAAGCCCGGTTTTTCAATGATTTTTCCCTGTTGTTCGACAACCGAGCAAATCTCAATTCTAAAAAATTAGAATTGAGGTCACTCCTTGTTTTTCTGTTGTTCTCGCTAAGGTTTGATTTCTATACAATTTCAACGATTTTCCTCTTTTAAAAAAGTTGGCACGCAATTTGCATATTATTTATCTTGTAGCTACATGCGCAGGCTGCGCATCATCTATGCAAAGGGTGATTGCAAGCACCTTTTGCCAAAAATTGAAAGAGGAGGAAAGTTCTATGTCAATCGCACTCGCAATTCTCGGCTTTGTCACGGTTATTGCCATGCTGGTCTTCATCATGACCAAAAAGCTCTCCCCCACTGTCGCACTGATCGCGATCCCCATTATCACCGGCATCATCGCCTGCTTCTTTATGGTCACCGACCCTGAAGGCGCACCCGGCGTGGTGAACTTTGTCGCCAACTTCAAATCTCTGGGCGGCATGATCACCGGTTCCAAGGGTATCGGCTCCGTTGCCGCTACCGGCGTGATGTTCATCTTCTCCATCCTGTTCTTTGGTATTCTGACCGATGCCGGCACCTTCCGTCCCATTATCGGCGGCATTATCAAGTTCATGGGTACCGACCCCATCAAAATCACCATCGGCACCGCCATCCTGGCTATGATCGTCCATCTGGACGGTTCCGGCGCCGTCACCTTCCTGATCTGCATCCCTCCCCTGGTTCCCCTGTATGACGCCGTTGGCATGAAGCGCACCACTCTGGCCACCGTCGTCGCTCTGTCCGCCGGCACCATGAACATCCTGCCCTGGGGCGGCCCCACCCTGCGTGCCGCTACCGCTCTGCAGGTTGACGTGGTCAAGGAACTGTTCATGCCCGTTCTGCCCGCCGTTCTGATCGGTCTGGTTGCCGTTCTGGTCTTTGCTTTCCTGCTGGGCCGCGCCGAAAAGAAGCGCCTGGGCGCCGTCGCTCTGAACGCCGCCGCTTATGTCGAGAAGGAACTGACCGACGAAGAGAAGGCTCTGCTGCGTCCCAAGCTGTTCTGGGTCAACATCGCCCTGATCGTTCTGGCTATCGTGTGCCTGCTGTTCTCCGGCTTTGCTCCCGCCGTCGTCTTCATGGTCTTCTACGTTCTGGCTACCGTTATCAACTATCCCAACGTTAAGATCACCAAGGCCCGCGTGGATGCCCACGCCAAGAGCTGCCTGATGATGTGCTCCGTGCTGTTCGCCGCCGGCTGCTTTACCGGCATCATGAAGGGCACCGGCATGATCACCGAAATGGCCAACGCTCTGGCCTCCCTGATCCCCGATGCCGCAGGCAAGTTCTTCCCGCTGATCACCGGCGTTATCGCAATGCCCGCCTCCCTGCTGTTTGACCCCGACTCCTTCTACTATGGCGTGCTGCCCGTTCTGGCTCAGACTGCCGAGTCCTTCGGTGTCGCCGGCGTGAACGTGGGTCAGGCCGCTATCCTGGGCCAGATGACCACCGGCTTCCCCGTATCTCCTCTGACTGCTTCCACCTTCCTGCTGGTGGGTCTGTCCGGTGTGGATCTGGGCGAGCATCAGAAGAAGACCATCCCCTGGGCCTTCGCCACTACCATCGTCATGCTGATCGCCGGCATCATCACCGGCGGCATCGTGATCTGATCCCCCTGCCTGTATAAACCATTCCTGTAAACCCTACGGAAAGGATGAGTTTTATGAAATCAATTCGTATTGGTGCCGGCGCCGGTTACGCCGGCGACCGTCTGGAGCCTGCACTCGAACTGATCGAGAAAGGCAATCTGGACTACATTAGCTTTGAGTGTCTGGCCGAACGCACCATCGCCATCGGTCAGCAGGCCAAGCTCAAGGATCCCACCAAAGGCTACAACGGTCTGCTGGAGCACCGCATGGAGAAGGCTCTGCCCCTGTGCTGGGAGCGCAAGGTCAAGCTGATCACCAACATGGGTTCCGCCAACCCCGAGGCCGCTGCTGCCAAGTGCGTGGAAATCGCCAAGAAGCACGGCCTGACCGGCATGAAGATCGCCTGCGTCACCGGCGACGATCTGCTGCCCAACATCGACAAGTACATGGACGCCACTGTCTGGGAAACCGGCGAGGCACTGTCCAAGCTCCCCGGCGAGATCGTGTCCGCCAACGTCTATTTGGGCGTGGATGGTATCCTGAAAGCCTTGGAGCAGGGCGCCGATGTGGTCATCACCGGCCGTGTGTCTGACCCCGCCATCTTCATGGCTCCCATGATCTATGAATTCGGCTGGTCCCTGGAAGACTGGGATAAGCTGGGCAAGGGCACCATGATCGGCCACCTGCTGGAATGCGGCGGTCAGGTCACCGGCGGCTACTACTCCGAGCCCGGAAAGAAGGACGTTCCCGGCGTCGGCCACCTGGGCTTCCCCATCGTGGAAGTGAACGAGGATGCCTCCTTCATTATCACCAAGGTTCCCGAAGCCGGCGGCATGGTCACCCCTCACACCTGCTCCGAGCAGATCATCTACGAGATCCACGACCCCGAAAACTATGTTACTCCCGATGTGGTGGCCGACTTCAAGCAGGTCAAGTTCACCCAGATCGAGAAAGACGTGGTCAAGGTCGAGGGCGCTACCGGACGTGAAAAGACCGGTACCCTGAAAGTTTCCATCGGCTATCGCGACTGCTACATCGGCGACGGCGAGATCAGCTACGGCGGCACCGGCTGCATGGAGCGCGCCAAGCTGGCCATGGAAATCGTCAAAGAACGCCTGGAGCTGGTAGCTCCCGGTCAGTTCGACGAAATGAAGTACGACCTGATCGGCTGCAACAGCCTGTACTGGAACCCCGACTTCAAGTATGAAGAAGGCGTGTCCGAAGTGCGCGTCCGCGTTGCCGGCCGTGCCAAAACCAAGGCCGTGGCCGATCTGGTGGGTAACGAAGTAGAAGCTCTGTATACCAACGGCCCCGCCGGCGGCTGCGGCGCTGTCAAGCGCACCCGCGACATCGTTTCCGTGGCCTCCATTCTGGTGGACCGCAACGATATCGAGGCCAAGGCCCAGATCTTTGAAGTCTGAGAAAGGAGATGTGCAAACTATGAAACTTTGGGACATCGCTCACTCCCGCACCGGCGATAAGGGCAACATCTCCAACGTATCCCTGATTGCATACGACGCAAAGGACTACGAACTGCTCAAGGAGAAGGTCACCGCCGAGAAAGTCAAAGAGCACTTCAAGGGCATCGTCAAGGGTGATGTGGTTCGCTACGAACTGCCCAACATCTACGCTCTGAACTTCGTCATGCAGGCCGCTCTGGGCGGCGGCGTGACCCGCTCCCTGTCCGTGGATATGCACGGCAAGGGACTGAGCTCTTATCTTCTGGATATGGAGATTTAATCGACCTGCAAACTCCCTCTCCACTCTCCTTCCTGTTGACTGGCGTATGCTTGATTGGCATGCGCCGGTCAACAGGATCGTCATGGATCGTCATGGAGATTTGACTCCAGCAGAAATCATTGGAAAATCAGCATACTTGCATGGAGACATTACCACCTCGAAAACAGGTAAACCACCGACCTGCATCAAACCGGAATGCTTCTCTAAAAAACCAGCGTCCGGAGATCAATTTGATATGATCCTCCCAAAGTAGACTACGGAAATATCCAAAGTCTACTTAGGGAGGACTTTTTATGGCCAAAGCAAAATACACAGTTAAGTTGAAATTAAGCATAGTCAATGAGTATCTTTCGGGAGAAGCATCGTACAAGACGTTAGCAGAAAAGCATGGTGTAGGATGCACGGTGGTGAAAAGCTGGGTGCGTACATTTCGCGAGCAAGGAGAGGTAGGATTGCTGCCGCGGCATGGCAACTCAATATACACATCAGATTTCAAAGTGAAGTGCATAGAAGCTGTTCTGCGGGGAGAAGGCAGCGTGGACGATATCGTGGCAAAATACAATATTTCAGCGAGAGAGGTACTCAGAAATTGGATCAAGCGTTATAATGCCCATAAAGAACTCAAGGATTACAATCCGAAACGGGAGGTCTATATGGCAGACGCAAGAAGAAAGACTACGCTGGAAGAACGCAAAGAGATCACGGAGTATTGTATTGCCCACAACAAGGATTACAAGGGCACCGCAGCGCTCTACGATGTATCTTACAGCCAGGTTTACACCTGGGTGCAGAAGTATCTCTCCAATGGCGAAGAAAGCCTTGTGGACAAGCGGGGCCACCACAAAGCAGACGATGAAGTGGATGAACTGGAACGCCTTCGCAGGGAAAATCTCCGTCTGAAGCGCCAACTAGAAGAAAGGGATATGTTGGTGGAGCTGTTAAAAAAAGTGAAGGAATTCGAAGGGATGTGAGGCTGGGCAGAGTTCGTTTTGAATCGAAGTACCTTTCGATTCAATTTTTCCATGCAGAAAATGGCTGGAGTATCCGCTGGATGTGTCGCCAACTCGGAATCTCAAAGGCAGCCTATTACAAGTGGCTGCGCCGTTCTGTTCCTCAGGCAGAGCAGGAAAATCTGGTGCTGGCAGAACTGATCCGGGAGTATGACGAGCAGTATAACCGTATTCTCGGATACCGCCGTATGACAGCATGGATCAACCGGCTGAATGGGACTTGTTACAGCAGGAACCGGATCCACCGGATCATGCAGACAATTGGCGTTCATTCTGTTATCCGCAAGCAGCCAAAGAAATACAAGAAATCTACACCGGAGAGAACGGCAGAAAACATCCTGAAACGCGACTTCAACGCATCCAGGCCAAACGAGAAGTGGGCAACGGATGTAACAGAGTTCAAGTGGTATGAAGGACCGGTGTGCCACAAACTGTATCTTAGTGCAATTTTGGATCTGTATGACCGCTCTGTTGTCTCCTACGTGCTGAGCCGACGCAACGACAACAGATTGGTTTTCCAGACCTTCGACAAGGCACTCGTCAGCAATCCAGACGCTAAGCCTATTTTCCACTCTGACAGGGGTTTCCAGTATACCAGTCTTTACTTCCAATCCAAGGTGCAAAAACAAGGGATGGCGCAATCCATGTCCCGTGTTGCTCATTGTATTGATAATGGTCCAACGGAAGGTTTCTGGGGGATCATTAAATCTGAGATGTACTATTTGGAAACGTTTAAAGATGAGAAGTCTTTGCGGTCTGCCATTGAAAAATATATCCACTTCTACAATCATGAGCGATTCCAAGAGCGTTTCGGCAACCAGACCCCGATGGAAGTGCGTATTGCAGCATTAAACTCGGACAAGCCTGCGACCTATTCCATTCCGGAAAACAAACGCATTCAAAAGTACAAAGCTAAGTATGCCGCATAAAAATCTCACCGCTACCTGCTTGGTAACGGTGAGATTCCAGAACTATTTTTTGTTTATTTCTCCGGTCTACCTTGACGGGGGCGGATCAATTTCTCCGGACGCTGTCTATTTTTTCATCGGAAATCACTCTCACACCGAGAGTGCTTATATTACAGAACCTTGGACAAAAATTCCCGGGTGCGCTCTTCCTTTGGATCGGAGAAAAACTCCTCGGGGGTATTCTCCTCCACGATCTTTCCGTCAGCCATAAAGATCACACGGCCGCCCACTCCTCTGGCAAAACCCATCTCGTGGGTGACCACCACCATGGTCATGCCCTCGTGGGCCAGTTCCTTCATAACTTCCAGAACTTCACCCACCATTTCGGGGTCCAGGGCCGAGGTCGGCTCGTCAAAAAGCATGACTTCAGGCTCCATGCACAAGGCGCGGACGATGGCGATACGCTGCTTCTGTCCACCGGACAGCTGGGACGGATAGGCGTTGGCGCGATCAGCCAGACCAACGCGCTCCAGCAAAGCCATAGCCTGCGCTTCGGCCTCCTCTTTGCTCTTGTTCAGCAGCTGGATGGGGGCCAGCGTCATATTCTGCAGAATGGTCTTGTGGGGAAACAGGTTGAAGTGCTGGAACACCATCCCCATCTTCTGGCGATGGATGTTGATGTTCACCTTTTTGTCGGTAATATCCACACCGTTGAACAGGATCGTTCCGCCGGTGGGGACCTCCAGCAGATTCAGGCAGCGCAGGAAGGTGGACTTTCCGGAACCGGAAGGGCCGATCACAACGACCACTTCGCCCTTGTGAATGTCGGCCGAGACACCGTCCAGCGCCTTGATCTTACCGCCTTTGAAATACTTTTGCAAGTCATTGGCGCGAATGATGACGTTATCGTTCACTGTTTCTCAGCCTCCTTTCCAGCTTGCCCATGAGCCAGGTAAAGAACAGGACCAGAACCAGATAGATCACGGCCACCCCCAGCAGAGGCAGGAAATCCACATAGGCCACGCCGCGCACGATGTTGGCGGCGCGGGTCAGGTCGGTCAGACCCACATAACCGGCGATGGCAGTCTCCTTCAACAGGACGATAAATTCATTGACCAGAGAAGGCAGCACGTTCTTAAATGCCTGCGGCAAAATGATGTGCCGCATGGTGGCCACATAGCCAAAACCCAGACTGCGGCCGGCCTCCATCTGACCGGGGTCGATAGACATGATACCGCCGCGGATGATCTCGGCCACATAAGCGCCCGAGTTGATGCCGAAGGCCACGATACCGGCCAGCACCTTGTTGTTGGAGGAGGCCATGATCACAAAGAAGATGATCATGATCTGCACCACCACGGGGGTACCGCGGATAACCGTCAGATAAATCTTGCTGATCGCATTGCCAATGCGCAGCAGGAACTTCCCTACGCCGGGGTTGAGCTCCTCGTGGGTGTTGTCCCAGGAAACACGAACCAGGGCGATGATAACACCCAGAACCAGACCGAGGATCAAGGCAAAGAAGGTCAGCAGCAAAGTGTTGCCCATGCCTTCCACATACTGATACCAGCGCCGGTCATAAATAAAGGATTTGAAGAACTGGTAACCGAAGTCCTCCAACCATTCCGGGCCGTTCAGAAGCCAGCCGGGCGCACTGTCCAGCCACGCCTGCATGGTTTCGGAAATTTGCAAAATAATCACCTCACGCAAAATAAGGGGCGGTAGCTCCGCCCCTTATTGATGTGTTTTTCTTAGTTGGTGCCGATGTACTTGCTGACGATGCTGGCCACGGTGCCGTCGGCGATCAGCTCCTGCAGAGCCTTGTCAACAGCTTCCAGCAGCTCCTCGTTGTTCTTGCTGATAGCGATGGCGTAATCCTCAACGGCGTACTCGGTGTCCAGGATTTTCAGGCCCTCGTTCTCAGCCACAAAAGCCTTGGCAGGCTCGTTGTCGATGATCACGCAGTCCACCTTGCCGCTCTTCAGAGCCATAACGGCGTCAGCACCCTTGTTGTAGCGGTCCACGGTACCCAGGCCCTCGTCCTCAATGTCCCAGGTGGAGTACAGGTCGCCGGTGGTAGCCAGCTGCACACCAATGGTGGTGTTGGCACCCTCAGCAAACAGGTCGTCCACGCTGGTGATGGGGGAATCCTCGGTCACGATGACCACCTGCACGCCGGTAGCGTAGCTGGTGGTGAAGTTGACCTCTTCCAGACGCTCGGGAGTGACCGTCATACCGGCGGCGCCGATGTCCACCTTGCCGCCCTTGACCGAGGAGATGATGGAGTCAAACTCCATGTTTTCCACCTTCAGCTCCAGACCCAGCTTCTCGGCGATGGCGGCGGAGATCTCCACGTCGATACCCACGACTTCATTGTTCTCGATGTACTCATAGGGGGGAAACTCAGCGTTGGTGGCCATGATCAGATAGCCCTTCTCCACAGTGTCGGCACCCTTGCTGCCGCAGCCGGCCAGCACACACAGCATCATGGCCAGAGCCATAACAATTGCAACTACTTTTTTCATATTCATTCTCTCCTTAGTTTGAGTTTATATCGCGTATCCTTTTGTTGCAACGGTATTCTACACCATCTGTTTTAATTTTGCAATAAATATTTATACATTTTTCTTTACATTTGTATTCATATTATGGGAATTTTTGCAATTCAGCTCCATTTCCTTCGGTCTGGTTTTTCTTTTGTTCCGCCACAAATCCTGCATATTCCGATTGAGTCCCCCTTGTTTATATGGTATAATACAGTATTGATTTGCAAATATTTACACAGGAGGGATTTCTGTGGCCACTCGGGGATATGGCTCATACCGCGGCCGTTCCGCATGGAAACGTGTTGTCAAATTCGTTTTGATTTTCCTGCTCGTCCTGGCACTTCTGTGTGCCGCTGGCGGTTTGTATCTGCAGCAATTCCTGATCATTTCGGACGAAGGCGTTCGTTTGGACTTGCCCTTTGCCCAACCGGCGCAGGCTACGCCCACTCCCACCGCTCCTTCAGTGAACGCTCCTGTCATCGTAACCCCCGAACCCACACCCACACCCGAACCCACACCCACGCCGGTGCCGGATGCCCTCTCTCCCGTTCTGCTGCCTACCGAAACTCTGTACGACGGCTCGGCTTTGAGCCGGGTGGAAGCAGCCGGCGGCGATGGCGCGTTGTTTGACATGAAGCCTGACAACGGACTGCTGGAGTACGTTTCCACTCTGGATCGGGCCATCAACGGCAATCTCAATCCGGAGGAACCCGACCGGAACACGTTCATTCAAACCACGAACGAAACCGAGGGCCTGTATACCATCGCCCGGGTTTCCTGCTTCAAAGACCACGGACTGGTTCTTTCCGACAGCAGCACCGCCATCTTCACCAACAGCGGTTACCGCTGGACCGACCCTGACGGGATCCGCTGGACTTCCCCCACCAACCCCGAGGTACGTGACTATGTCACCGCCGTATGTGTGGAACTGGCCGAACTGGGTTTTGACGAGATCCTGCTGGACAACGCAGGCTATCCAAACCAAGGCAATCTGCACTACATTAAAAAAGGGGATGCATATGATGCTGCTCGCTTCTCTACGGTCATCGAGGGGTTTTATGCTCAGGTGGCTCGGGCGCTGGCCGGGTATGATGTGAATTTGTCAGTGGTCACCTCGCAGGAGGCGATGGCCGGCACCGACACCCTGACCGGACAAACCCCGGAAAATCTGACTCATTTTGATCGCCTCTGGATCCGGGATGAGTTCGGAATTCTTTCTCTCGCGGAGCCCTCGATTTAAACGCCCGTTCTTAGTCGATTTTTAACAAATTAGTTATAGCTTTATTACAAAAAACCATAAGTTTTGTCAGCAATTCTGTTGACATGTCCTGCATTAACTCATACAATTATAAGTAGCATACCATAAGCTTTACAATCCTCCAATTCCCGCAATTCAAATGAATTGCCCATTTCAGGAATGAGAGCTTTGTAAAGCTTTTTGTTTCTCATGTACAGCAAAAAGAAAGAGGGTGAAACCATGTCTTTGGAAGCCATTCAGTTGGTGACTCAGGCCGAAACAGAGGCCAAGCAGCGCAAAATCCAGGCCGCCGCTGATGCAAAGAAAGTGGTGGCGAATGCCGAGCTGGCCGGAAAGCAGGCTCTGCAGCGTGCCTGCACTCAGGCCGAGGCCGAGGCGAAAGAGCTTATGGCTCAGGCCGAGAAACATTCCGCCGCCCGCGCCGTCGAAATCGCTGCGCAGTCCAAGCAGGATTGTGCCGCTCTTTGCAGCGTGGCGGAAAGCCGGTTGGAGGAAGCCGCCGCTTTGATCGTCAGAAGGGTCGTGAGCAGCTAAATGTCCATTGTAAAAATGAAGCGGCTGCGGCTGCTGGGTCTTCGCTCCGACCGGGACAAGCTGTTCCGGCTGCTGCAGCGGCAGGGGTGTGTTGAGAGCAACCTGCCCTCGGTGGTACCCGACGACCCGCAGCTGGCTGCGCTGGTCAAGTCCGACGGGCGTGGACTGGCCTCCGCACGGGAGCAGAACTCCCTTTTGAACAACGCCCTGATCATCCTGAAAAAATACGACCCCGCCAAGGAGGGCCTGTTCCGGCAGCGCCCCGTCCTCAGCGAGGAGGAGCTCTTTGACGCGGAAGGATACGCCGCCGGACTGGAGACGGCCCGAACCATTCTGGAACTGGAGCGCAGCATTACCGCCATGACAGCCGAGCAGGGCAAGCTGCAGGCCCACAAGGCCGCGCTGGCCCCATGGATCCCTTTGGAGGTTCCGCTGGACTTCGGCGGCAGCAAAACGGTGACCCCTGTGTTCGGCACCATTCCTGCCAAGGCTGATTACCCCGCCATGGAGGCGGCGGTGACCGCCGCGGCCGAGATGAGCAGCCTGTTCCTCGCAGGCACCGATCCCGACCTGCATTACTTCCTGCTGGTCTGCCACGCTTCGGAAGAAACCGCCTGCGTGGAGGCCATGCGGCCCTTCGGCTTTGCCCGTGCCAACCTCCGCGGCTGGACCGGAACGGCAGCGGAGAATGCCAGCGCACTGGACGCTCAACTAACCGAACTGGAAAGCAAGCTGAAGGCGGCCAAAGAACAGGCGGCGGCCCTTGCGCCCCTGCGGGACGATCTGCGTCGGTGCATTGACCGCTCGGTGCAGGACATTGCCCGAGAGGAGGCCGCAGGCCGTCTGGTGGGTACCGAAAACACCTTCTACCTGCAGGGCTGGATCCCGGCAGAGGCTGAGGAGCGGCTTGCCGGTATTCTGAGCGGCTTCACCTGTGCCTGGGAGACCGAGGAACCGACCCCTGAGGAGTATGAGGAAGTTCCCGTCAAGCTCAAAAATAACAAGCTGACCGCGCCGTACAGCGTCATCACCGAGATGTACAGCCTGCCGGCCTACAACGGTCTGGACCCCAACCCCTTTGTCATGCCCTTCTTCGCTCTGTTTTTCGGCATTATGTTTGCCGACATGGCCTATGGTCTGCTCATGTTCCTGGCCGGTATTCTGGCCCTGAAGCTGCTCCGGCCCAAGGGAACCGTCAAAAATATGATGGGTCTGGTCATGCAGTGCGGCATCAGCACCTTTGTCATCGGCTTTTTGACCGGCGGCTTCTTCGGTGATGCCATCAGCGTGGTGGGCGGCATCTTCGGCAAGGAGTGGAACATCGTTCCCCATCTGGGCACCATCCACATCGGCGACAGCATCGCCATTGATCTGCCTCTGAACCTGCTGGAGGGCAACAATCCCCTGTATGTGCTCATACTGGCCATGATCATCGGCGTGTTCCATCTGGCCATCGGCGTGGGCATCGGGGTATATCTGAACATCCGGGACAAAAACTGGCTGGCCGCCGTGGCCGACCTGTCCTGGTGGTGCATCTTCGCCGGTATCGCCGTCATGATCCTGGCCAAGAACAACATCCTGCTGTATGTGGGCATCGCCATCATGGTGATCTCGGCTTTCCTGCAGGGCAAGGGTTTTGGGCGCATCACCGGCATCTTCGGCGCGATTTACAACGGCCTGACCGGTTATCTGGGCGATATTCTGTCCTACTCCCGTCTGATGGCGCTGATGCTGGCCGGCTCGGTCATCGCCAGTGTGTTCAATCAGCTGGGCGCGCTGGGCGGCATCTTCCTGTTCATCCCCGTGTTCCTGATCGGACACGCCCTGAACTTCGCCCTGAACCTGATCGGCTGTTTCGTGCATACCATGCGCCTGCAGTTCCTTGAATTTTTCGGCAAATGGTACCGCGACGGCGGACGCCCCTTTAAACCCCTCAACTACAACACCAAATATATCGACATCAAGGAGGACTAATTATGAACGCTTTCTTTGCTGATTTCGGTGGTCTGGCCATCGGTTTTCTGGGTGCTGCGCTGGCCTGCGGCCTGTGCTGCGCCGGCTCGGCTCGCGGCTGCGGCATCGCCGGTGAGGCCGGCAACGCCCTGCTTTGTGAGGACCCCTCTGCCTTCGGTAAGGTCATGATCCTTCAGGTCATTCCCGGCACCCAGGGCCTGTACGGTCTGGTGGTCTGGTTCTTCGCCATCCTGCAGATGGGTGTCTTCAACGGCACCGCTGTTGACCTGACTGTGGCCGAAGGTCTGCGTGTGGCTGCCGCCTGCCTGCCCATGGCAATCGGCGGCGGCATTTCCGCTCCCGCTCAGGGCCGCGTGGCCGCAACCGCCATCAACCTGATGGCCAAGCGCCCCAACGACTGGGCCAAGGGCATCATCCTGTGCATCACCGTCGAGATCTACGCCATTCTGTGTCTGCTGGCCTCCTTCCTGATGCTGCTGAATCTGAACATCGGCGCCTGATCCGAACAACGGATTACAGGAAAGGCTGGTAATGCATATGAACGGAATTGAAAAACTGACCCAACAGATCTCTGCCGAAGCGCAGACCGAGATCGACGCCATCCTGGCTGAAGCCAAAGAAAAGGCTGACGCCATCACCGCCGACTACTCCCAGCAGGCCGAAAAGGCGGCCGCAGAGCGTCGGGCCAAGGGTGAGGAAGCTGCCGCCCAGCGGGAAGAGCGTCTGATCGCCATGGCCGATATGGAGCGCCGCAAGGCTCTTTTGGCCGCAAGGCAGGATATGGTGGGCAAAGCCTTTGACAAGGCACTGGAACGGCTTTGCAATCTGAGCGACGGGGAGTACATTGCCTTGCTGACCAAACTGGCCGTCTCCGCCGCTTCCTCCGGCAAGGAACAGCTGATCTTCTCCGAAAAAGACCGTGGCCGTGTAGGCGAAGCGGTCGTCCTCGCCGCCAACAAGGCATTGGAGAACGGCAATCTGACCCTGTCGGAACAGACCCGCCCCATGAGTGGCGGTCTGATCCTCAGTGACGGCGCCATCGAGGTCAACTGCACCTTTGAGACCCTGATCCGTCTGCAGCGCGGCGAAATGGCCGGAGAAGTTGCCGGTGTTTTGTTCGCGTGACGGGGAAGGAGTGTGGCCCCATGAAACAAACCAAGGACATTGATTATATTTTCCTGTCCACCCGAGTCAAGGCCATGGAGCGCAATCTGCTGACCCGCGAGCGAATCGAGCGGATGCTGGACGCTCCCACCGACCGAGAGGCTGCCCGGGTCCTGACCGAGTGCGGCTATTCCGAAATGGCTGAGATCACCAACAGTGAGCTGGACCGGGTGCTCCGCGAACAACAGCAGGCCATGATGGCCGACCTGGGTGGCTGCGCCCCCAATAAATACATCGTGGACGTGTTCCGGCTGCGCTACGATTATCACAACGCCAAGGTACTGGTCAAGACCGAGGCGCTGGGCAGCGACCCCGACCGCCTTCTGGTGGGCGGTGGCCGATACGAGTGCCGGAAACTGGCCGAAGCCTATCAGCGGGAGGAGATGCTGGCCTACAGCGACATTTTCCGCCGCGGTACCGCCCGCGCCCGTGAGATCCTCGGCTCCACCGGCGATCCCCAGCAGGCCGACTTTATCCTGGATCGGGCCTACTTTGAGGAGCTGGCCGCTCTGGCAAAGGAGTCCGGCAACCCGTTTCTGACAGACTATGCCGCCCTGCTGGCCGATGTGGCTAACCTGCGCTCCTGCGTGCGTGCCTCCCGTATGGGCCGGGGCGCCGAGTTCCTGAATCAGGTTTTGGTCCCCGGCGGCACGGTTGGTGCGGGCCGTCTGGCGCAGGCGCGCGGTGAGGAGCTGAGCAACCTGTTCCGGGTGGGTCGTCTGACCGCCGCAGCCGCCGAAGGGGCAGCCAGGTCTGCCCCCAACTCGGGTGCATTGACCGAATTCGAGCGTCTTTGCGACAACGCCGTCATGAGCTTCCTCAGTGATGGCCGTCGAGTGCCTTTCGGCCCGGAGCCCATTCTGGGTTATCTGTACGCCCGCGAGGCCGAGGCTACCACCATTCGCATCATCATGAGCGGACGCATGGCCGGACTGGATACCGGGACCATTCGGGAAAGGCTGCGTGAATCCTATGTATAAAATTGCTGTAATGGGCGACGCGGACAGCGTTCTGGGTTTTAAGGCGCTGGGTCTGGATGTATTTCCCGTGGAATCGGTGGACGAGGCAAAGAGCACCCTGCGCCGACTGGCAAAGGACAGCTACGCCATCGTTTATCTGACCGAGCAGCTGGCCGTCCACATGGACGAGGAACTGAACCGTTATAAAGACGAGCTGACCCCGGCGGTCATCCTGATCCCCGGCAAGGAAGGCTCCCTCGGCGTTGGCATGGCAAATGTGAAACGGGCCGTAGAACGGGCCGTTGGTGCGGACATTTTGTAAAAAACTTTCTGCAAGAAAGAAGGTATATGACTTGAGCGGAAAAATTGTTAAGGTTTCCGGCCCGCTGGTGGTCGCCACCGGACTTTCCGATGCCAACATGGCCGACGTGGTCCGTGTCGGTGAAGAGCGACTGATCGGCGAGATTCTGAATATGACCGGCGATTCGGCCTCCATTCAGGTTTACGAGGAGACTTCCGGCCTTGGCCCCGGCGCAGCCGTGGTCACTACCGGCTCCCCTCTGTCTGTGGAGCTGGGCCCCGGTATTATCGAAAATATCTACGACGGTATCCAGCGTCCGCTGGAGGAGATCATGAAGAAGGTTCAGGGCAACAACCTGCCCCGCGGCGTGGAAGTGCCCGCACTGGACCGGGAAAAGAAATGGGACTTCACCGCCACGGTCAACGTGGGCGACAAGGTCTCCGGCGGTGACGTCATCGGCACGGTACCCGAGACCAGTGTGGTTCTCCACAAGATCATGATCCCACCCAAAATGAGCGGTACCATCCAGTCCATTCAGTCGGGCGTCTACACCGTGACCGACACCGTGGCCGTTCTGGTAGACGACAAGGGTGAAACCCACGAGCTGACCATGATGCAGAAGTGGCCGGTGCGTGTGGGCCGTCCCTACAAGCACAAATATCCCCCCAAGACCCCCTTGCTGTCCGGTCAGCGCATCGTGGATGCCCTGTTCCCCATCGCCAAGGGCGGCACCGCCGCCATCCCCGGCCCCTTCGGTTCGGGCAAAACCGTCATGCAGCACGCTCTGGCCAAGTGGTCCGACGTGGATATCGTGGTCTACATCGGCTGCGGCGAGCGCGGCAACGAGATGACCGACGTTCTGCGTGAGTTCCCCGAGCTGGTGGATCCCCGTACCGGCGAGTCGCTGATGAAGCGCACCGTACTGATTGCCAACACTTCCGACATGCCGGTGGCTGCCCGTGAGGCATCCATTTACACCGGCATCACCATCGCCGAATACTTCCGTGACATGGGCTACGACGTGGCCGTCATCGCCGACTCCACCTCCCGCTGGGCCGAGGCTCTGCGTGAGATGTCCGGTCGTCTGGAAGAGATGCCCGGCGAAGAAGGCTACCCGGCCTACCTGTCCTCCCGTCTGGCCCAGTTCTACGAGCGTGCCGGTATGGTGGAGTGCCTGACCTCGCAGGGTGAGCGCCGCGGCTCCCTGACCGCCGTGGGTGCCGTCTCCCCTCCCGGCGGCGACCTGTCCGAGCCGGTTTCTCAGGCCACCATGCGCATTGTCAAGGTGTTCTGGGCGCTGGACGCCAGTCTGGCCTACAAGCGTCATTTCCCCGCCATCAACTGGCTGAATTCCTACTCCCTGTATCTGGACTCCCTGAAGAACTGGTACGACGAGCATCTGGGCCCCCAGTTCATGCAGGCACGTGACAAAGCCATGGCCATCCTGCAGGAGGAATCCAGCCTGAACGAGATCGTGCAGCTGGTGGGTAAGGACTCCCTGTCCCCCGAAGACCAGCTGACGCTGGAAACCGCTAAGATGATCCGTGAGGACTTCCTGCAGCAGAACGGCTTTGTGGAAGTGGACTGGTACTCCAGCTACGACCGACAGGACAAGATGCTGGGCATGATCCTGGATTATGACAAGAACTGCCGTGACGCCCTGAAGAAAGGTGCTCAGGCCGTCGCCCTGTTTGCCATCCCCTTCCGTGAGCGCATCGGCCGTGCCAAGACGGTTCCCGACGAGGAATATCCCGCCGCCTTTGCCGAAATGGCACAGGAAATGGCGGAGCAGATCGACGCCATCGCTGCCAAAGGAGGTGCTGACGCATGATCAAGGAATATCGTACTATCCGGGAGATCAACGGCCCTTTGATGGTGGTCAATAAGGTCTCCGGCGTCACCTACGACGAGCTGGCCGAGATCGAGCTTCCCTCCGGCGAAAAGCGCCGCTGCAAGGTGCTGGAGGTCGAGGGTGACCGCGCCGTCGTGCAGCTCTTCGAGTCTGCCCAGGGCATCAACCTGGCCGAGAGCAAGGTCCGCTTCCTGGGCCATCCTCTGGAGCTGGCTGTCAGCGAGGATATGCTGGGCCGTGTTTTCAACGGTGTTGGACGTCCCATTGACGGTGGTCCCGAGATTCT
>JAZOBG010000011.1:0-6687 GCA_045595865.1 Oscillospiraceae bacterium | reverse complement strand
TGGTCTGCCCTTCTCCGTCCCCGCTTACACCGTGGGTATGGTCTGCGGCTCCGGCATGAAGTCCGTCATCGAGGCTGCCCGCGCCATCGGCTCCGGCGACGCTGAGATCGTTGTTGCCGGCGGTACCGAGAATATGTCCGCCGCTCCCTATGCTCTGCCTGCCGAGCGTTGGGGCGCCCGCATGGGCGACAAGAAGGTGGTCGACACCATGATCAAGGACGGCCTGTGGGATGCTTACAACAACTACCACATGGGCACCACCGCTGAGAACATCTGCGACGTGTGGGGCATCACCCGCGAGGAGCTGGACGCTTTCGGCCTGTCCTCTCAGCAGAAGACCGAGGCCGCTCAGGCTGCCGGCAAGTTTGACGACGAGATCGTCCCCGTTATGATTAAGAAGAAGAAGGAAATGGTCGAGTTCAAGGTGGACGAGTTCCCCCGCGCCGGCACCACTGCCGAGGCTCTGGCCAAGCTGAAGGGCGCTTTCCCCTGCGGTCCCGAGGGCGTTGAGGACGAGATCGTCCACACCTTCGAGCTGACCGGCATCCACGAGGATGACACCAAGAAGCACGTCTCCCGCGTTACCGCCGGCAACGCTTCCGGCATCAACGACGGCGCTGCCGCCATCCTGCTGGCTTCCGGTGAGGCTGTTGAGAAGTACGGTCTGAAGCCCATGGCCAAGCTGGTCTCCTGGGGCCACGGCGGCGTTGACCCCAAGATCATGGGTGTTGGCCCCGTTCCCGCTTCCAAGCAGGCTATGGCCAAGGCCGGTCTGGCCATCGAGGACATCGACCTGGTCGAAGCCAACGAGGCTTTTGCCGCTCAGTCCATCGCTGTTGCCCGCGAGCTGAACTTCGACATGAGCAAGGTCAACGTCAACGGCGGCGCTATCTCCATCGGTCACCCCGTCGGCGCTTCCGGCGCTCGTATCATCGTCACCCTGCTGCACGAGATGCAGAAGCGTGAGGATGCCAAGAAGGGTCTGGCCACCCTGTGCATCGGCGGCGGCATGGGCGTTGCCACCATCTTCGAGAAGTGCTAATCGGCTGGCATTATTTCGTCTTTTTCGGCGGGCGGGAAAAATTTCCCGCCCACCGTTTATAAGCAAGATAAAAGATTTTTATAGGAGGTAATTCCCTCATGGCTAAGTTTGTTTCTCTGGAGGAGGCTGTCGCCCACGTACAGGACGGCATGACCATCGCTATCGGTGGCTTCCTCGGCTGCGGCAACCCCCACAAGGTCATTGACGCTCTGGTTGAGAAGGGCGTTAAGGATCTGACCATCATCGCCAACGACAGCCCCGCCACCGGCTACGGTCTGGCTAAGCTGATCGACAATCATCAGGTCAAGCGCCTGATCGCTTCCCACGTGGGCCTGAACCCCAACGTCGCCACTCAGTGGATGACCGACGGCACTCTGGACGTGTGGCTGATTCCCCAGGGCTCCCTGGCTGAGATGATCCGCGCCGGCGGCGGCGGTCTGGGCGGCGTGATCACCCCCACCGGTCTGGGCACCATGGTCGAGGATTCTCCCCTGGTGCATTCCAAGATCGAGATCGACGGCAAAGAGTATCTGGTTATGAAGCCTGTCCGTGCTGACGTGGCTCTGATCTGCGGCTGCAAGGTCGACAAGGCCGGCAACGTGTGGTACAAGGGCACCAGCCGCAACTACAGCGTCGTGGTTGCTACCGCTGCTGATGTTGTCATCTGCGAAGCTGACAATGTTGTTGAGATCGGCGAGATCGAGCCCGAGAACGTCATGACTCAGGGCATCTTTGTGGACTATGTTGTGGACGGAGGTAAGCTGTAATGGATAAGAATCAGATCAAGAGCACCATTGCTGCTCGTGTTGCCAAGGAACTGAAGGACGGCGACGTCGTCAACCTGGGTATCGGTATCCCCACTCTGGTCCCCAACTTCCTGCCCGAGGGCGTCAAGCTGACCCTGCATGCCGAGCTGGGCTGCGTGGGCGCAGGCCCCAAGCCCGCCGAGGGTGAAGAGGATTACTACGTCGTCGACGCAGGCGGCCAGCCCTCTTCCTGCGCTGCCGGCGGCTCCTTCATCGATTCCTCTACCTCTTTCTGCATCATCCGCGGCGGCCACGTGGATGCCACCATCCTGGGCTGCCTGGAGTGCGACGAGGAAGGCAATATGTCCAACTGGATCATCCCCGGCAAGAAGTGCCCCGGCATGGGCGGCGCTATGGACCTGGTCGTTGGCGCAAAGAAGGTTATCGTGGCCATGGAGCACACCGCTAAGGGCGCTCACAAGATCCTGAAGAAGAGCAAGCTGCCTCTGACCGCTCAGAAGGTCGTCAGCATGATCATCACCGAGATGGCTGTCATCGAGGTCACTCCCAACGGCCTGGTCCTGAAGGAGATCAACCCCGAGTTTACCGTCGAGCAGGTGCAGGAAGCTACCGAGGCTACTCTGACCATCAGCCCCGACCTGAAGCCCATGTGCTAAGCCCGTTTCAAAAGGCATAGCCTTTTGAAACGAAAAGGGTTGCGCTGCGCTCAGCGCACTCGCTTTGCTCGCACGTTCGCTTCGCGAGAAGTATTTTATCCGACGCACATGTCATCGGATAAAATAGATCGGATTTTATTCGCGCCTGCGAGCGCGAACTCTAACGAGGTTTAAACAGACCGCACCCTTTTTAGGGTGCGGTCTGTTTTTGCGTTTCCCGGGGGATAATTTTTGCCGGACAGGCCATCCTATCTACATTATATATAATGTAAGGAAGAAGGTTGGCCCATGGGCTTCTTTGGCGCAAAGCAACCGCAGATACCGCCTCATCCCCGGCAGGAGCCGCGCGTACCTTTGCCGTTGACGCTGGAATCTTTGCAGGAGACATTTGATGGATGTGTGGACTTTTACATGCAGCCCTTTGACCTGCGCGGGGATCCGGAGCGAAAGATCACCCTTTGCTTTGTGGCGGGCATGATGCGGATGGAGCGAGCGGCTGATTATGTGCTCAAGCCCTTGGTGCAAAATCCTGTTTTTGACAACTGCTCTTTGGAAGAGGTTTATGAGCTCATGCGCCGGGGCGGCGTGTACGACCTGATTGTGACCGAGCGAAAAACGATGGACGAAGCGGTAGCCACCCTGATCAATGGTGACCTTCTGCTTCTGTTTGGGGAAGGGAAGGCGCTGGCTTTTTTTACTACAACAGAGGAGAAGCGTGCAGTCGGCCCATCCGACAATGAACCGGCAATCAAAGGAGCAAGGGACTCTTTTGTGGAGAGTATTCGTACCAACACCAGTCTGGTACGCCGCCGCCTGCGTGCGCCGGAATTGAGGATCAAGGAGCAGGTGGTGGGGCGGCAGTCGCTGACGCCGGTGGATATCCTGTATATAAAAGGGATCACAAACCCTGAACTGGTGACTGAAGTGGAGCGGCGGATCCAACGGATCGACATTGATGCACTGCTGATGACCGGTGGCCTGGAAGAGTATATTGTGGATGAGGTGGATACCGCGTTCCCTCTGATTGCCTATACCGAGCGCCCGGACCGATTCTGCTCCGGCCTGGTAGAAGGCCGTGTAGGCATTTTGATCGATGGGATTCCGTTGGGGTATCTGCTGCCCGGTACCCTGGGGCAGTTTTTTAAGACTGGGCAGGACAAGTCGGAAAACTGGATGGTGGCATCTTCTTTGTCGGTGCTACGGTATGTTTGCATGTTGATCACATTGTTTCTGCCCAGTCTTTATATTGCTGCGGTCAATTTTCATCCGGAAATGATTCCGTTGAAACTGGCGCTATCCATCAATACAGCCAAGGCCAACGTGCCGTTCACCACAGTGTTTGAGGTGCTGATCATGCTGCTGGCCTTTGAGGTGGTGCAGGAAGCTGGCTTGCGCCTGCCTTCTGCCGTCGGGCAGACGGTGTCTATTCTGGGTGGACTCGTGGTGGGGTCTGCGGCGGTGGAGGCTAAAATCGTGTCGCCTGCCGTGCTGATCGTGGTGGCTGTTGCCGGAATTGCAGGATATACCATGCCGTCTCAGGACTTCTCTGGAGCGCTGCGGATCTGGCGTTTTTTGTTGGCCATTGCGGCCAGTATCGCGGGAGCGGCCGGAATGGTTTTGGTGGGCACCGTTCTGGTTTATCGCTTGGCCTCCATCGAAAGCTTTGGTGTGGCATATCTGACACCCTTTGCCTCAAATGCCGGGGAACAAATGGAAGGTCATGCGGTGCTGCGCCAGCCTTTGCCGCGGACTAAGCTGCGGGAAAAGGCGCTGCACACAAAAAACAGGAGGAATCAAGGTTGAAACGAGTGCTGGTTTGCGGTCTGATGTGTTTTATGCTGACCGGCTGCGAAGCGCTGCCGTTTGCCCGGGAACTGGAATCCACCATGTTGGTTCAGGTGTTGGGCGTGGATTGGACGCAGGATGAAGTAATCCTGACTGCGGCCAGCGACCCGAGCGCCGGTGGCGGCGCGGCAGTTTTGTCAGCATCGGGACGAGATTTGCAGAAAGCAAAGGAAGCGCTGAAGGGAACAGGGGAGGTGTTTGTATCCCTGACCCATGTGACGCAGATTGTGCTGGGCGCGGACAGTGAGCATCGAGAGGTGTTGGAGGCGGCGCTGAAGGAGCCAGCTTTGGGACAAGGTGCGACGGTATGGTGGGCAGAAGAAGGTACAGCAAATGATTTGTTGAAGCAAGTGGGCGGGGGAGCAAAGCGCCTGTCTTCGATTGAGTTGAACTCAGGCGTGAAACCGGTGACTGTTCTGCAAAGCCTGATGCATCTGGAGGAAAGGGGTTGGGTGGAAGTGCCCGCTCTGAGGAAAGAAGCAGGAACATTGGTGTGGGCAGGAACAAAAATCATTGGGGAGGAAAACCATGGGGCGTGATGTCCTGTCTGTTCGGCAAATTATGGTGGTGTTGCTGGTGGCGCTGCTGGCAACGGCCACCGATGTACTGCCTGGTGTTGCGGCGCAGCAGGTGGGGCGAGGCGGCTGGCTGATGATGTTGGGCGCGCTGCCGACCCTGCTGCTTGCATCGTGGGTGTGCAGCAAATTATTTTGCGGCCGGGACCTTTGGGTGATAGCGGGAAAGCCGCTTGGATATACAATCATAATTGTATATATGATTTGGATTCTGATGACGCTGACCGTCGTGCTGCGGCTGAGTGCAGGCAGAATGGAACTGATTTACAGCAAGGTGCCGCCAATTTTCTTTGCGGCGTTTGTGGCGGTGGCAGCCGGGTGGATGGGAATAGGAAAGGTTTCTGCACTGGCCCGTGCGGCAGAAATCTTTTATCTGGCATTGACAGTGGTGCTGGCGGGGGTCCTGCTGCTTGCGTCGTTCAAAGTGGAGTGGTGTAATCTGTACCCGGTGGAATGGAACAAACTTCCAGCCGGAAGTTTGTCAGCGGTAGGTATATTATTAAATGTAGTGCCGGCGGCAGTATTGGCGGCGCGGGTGCCGCCGGCGGCACGCAGCACCCGAAATGTTTGTGGCTGGGTGGTCGCCTTCTGCGTGGCGACGACCGGGGTGCTTGCGGCAATTTGGGGAAATATCGGCAGTGTACTGACTGCGCAGTTGGATATACCTTATTTAATTATGGTACAGGGATTGGGGGTGAAAGGAGCCTTTCAGCGCACCGAAGCGTTGGTTGCCGCTATGTGGTTGCTATCGGATGTGGTCCTGGCCGGGGTGCTGCTCCTGTCGTGGCGGGAATACACTGTAAAGTTATCGAACGAGAAATGGGGAAAATGGAGTGTGTCTGCAGCTGCTGCAGCTGCAGTTGCAGCAGGGTGGCTTTTGTTTTCTGATGAGAATAGTGTACAGGTATTCTGCCGTGAAGTTTTATCACCAGCAGGCATTGTTTTGGGATTGATCATTCCGCTATTATTTCTGTTGATTACACGTGTTCGAAAGAGAAACCGGGGCTGAAAAAGCTCATCTTGTGGTTATATATGCGCAAAAAACCGCAGATGTTGTGGCGTGAAAAAAGAATCAAAAAAAGTTCAAAAAATTGAAAAAAAGTGTTGACAATCGGCGTGTCATTTGGTATATTAATTGAGCGCCTGTTGAGCGGGGGTTAAAAATCCGGCGAAAACAGCGTGGACGAACTCAAGAATAAAATGAAAAGTTGAAAAACTTGAAAAAAGTTCTTGACAAAGGGTTTGCCGCGTGGTAAACTAAAAGTCCAGCCGCGACTGCGGTGTGCACCTTGTAAATTAAACAACGTAAAAGAAACACGAAGCACCAGAAGGATAGACATCCTTCAACAAGCAGCAGCTTGGTGAAGGGTTTTCATTAATTTCTTTGAAGCTATGATTTTAGTTTCAATAATTTGATTTAAGCAACTTCGGTTGTTTAGATACCATTTTATTGAGAGTTTGATCCTGGCTCAGGATGAACGCTGGCGGCGTGCTTAACACATGCAAGTCGAACGGAGCGGTCATGACGGAGGATTCGTCCAACTGATTGATTTGCTTAGTGGCGGACGGGTGAGTAACGCGTGAGGAACCTGCCTTTGAGTGGGGAATAACACAGGGAAACTTGTGCTAATACCGCATAATGCATAGGGGTCGCATGGCTCTTATGCCAAAGATTTATCGCTCTTAGATGGCCTCGCGTCTGATTAGCTAGTTGGTGGGGTAACGGCCTACCAAGGCGACGATCAGTAGCCGGACTGAGAGGTTGACCGGCCACATTGGGACTGAGACACGGCCCAGACTCC
>JAZOBG010000010.1:0-3519 GCA_045595865.1 Oscillospiraceae bacterium | reverse complement strand
GCCACAGTACCGCGATGCGGCGGCGCTCCAGATATTTCATGATCACGGCGGTTCCTCCTTTCCGGGGTGATCGAGCCGGCTTTATACCCCGGTCAGATCAAAGGGCGGGATGTATTCGGTGGCAGCCGAGTCGTCCTCCTGGGTGAAGCCGTCCAGACCGAGGTTGAACATATATTCCCGGGCGTTGCGTGCCTCGGAGGGGCGCAGGCGGCGGGCCAGCCGGGGGTCATCCAGAGCCTTTCCGCAAGGGGTGTACTGGCTCATGAGAGAGAACAGCACCTCGCCGGGGGCAAAGTGTTCAGCCACCCAGTCCATGACGGCCTTGGCCTCGTTCAGCCGGCCGGGCAGCACCAGATGGCGGATGATGACCCCTTTTTTCAGCAGGCCGTTCTCATCGAACACACAGGGCCCCGTCTGGCGGAACATCTCCAATATGGCGGCGGTGGCAATTTCCGGGTAATCGGCGGCAGCCGAAAAGCTGCGTGCGCTGTCGCCGTCAAGGTATTTCAAATCGGGCAGGTAGACGTCTACCTTACCTTCCAGAGTGCGCAGAGTATCCACCTTGTCGTAACCGCCGGTGTTGTAGACCACCGGAACATCAAAGGGCTGCTCCAGCAGTTCGGCAAGCACATGGGCGTAATGGGTGGGATTGACGAAGTTGATGTTGTGGGAGCCCTGAGCGATCAGATTTTGGCAGATCTCGCGCAGACGCTCCACTGTGACGATTTTTCCGAAGTTGCCGTGGCTGATGGGGTCGTTTTGGCAGAAAACGCACTTCAGCGAGCAGCCGGAAAAGAACACGGTACCCGAACCCTGTGTGCCGGAAATGGGGGGTTCCTCCCACCGGTGCAGGGCCGCCCGGGCCACCATGGGCAGCTCGGGCATCCGGCAGACACCCGAGCCGGAAGATTCGGTTCGCTGGGCAGCACAGCTGCGGGGACAGAGATCACAAAGCATAAAACACACCTTTTCGTGCAGTGAAAATCACTTGGGGCCCAGATCGCCCAGCTTCCAATGCTTGCGGCAAAGGCCGATGTACTTGTCGTTGGCACCCAGCACCACCTGCTCGCCCTCTTTCACCACCACGCCGTTTGCATCAAAACGGGCATTGTAGGTGGCTTTCTTGCCGCACCAGCAGATGGTCTTGACCTCTTCGATGATATCGGCCAGCGCCAGCAGAGCCTCCGAACCGGTGAACAGCTCGCCCCTGAAATCGGCCCGCAGGCCGTAGCAGATGACGGGGACGTTCATTTCGTCCACCACGTCGGTCAGAAATTCCACCTCCCGGCGGGTCAGGAACTGGGCTTCGTCCACGATAATGCACTGGTATGCCTTGATTTCTTCGGCGCTCATGGTCACAAAGTCGTCAAACCACGTGCAGGGGTAGTTCAGGCCGATCCGGGAGTTGACAATGGCGGCACCCTCCCGGATGTCGATGTTGGGTTTGACCATCAGGGCGCGCTGACCGCGCTCTTCATAGTTGTAGCGCACCATCAGGGCGTTGGCCGATTTGGAGGAACCCATCACTCCGTAGCGAAAATAAAGCTTTGCCATACATAAACTCCGTTCTTATTAAAAATGAGGTAAAAACTCTTCCAGCAGAGGGCGGCAGCAGTCAAAGGCGTTTGGGATGGCGTAGTCCCGCTCCAGCTCCCTGCGGTCGGCCCATACCCAGCCTTCGGGCAGCTCGTCGTTTTCGGCGCGGACGGTGTAAATACTCATGTGCCACTCCACATGGGAGAAGATATGTTTGCCGGCTCCTTTGCGGCGCCGAACCCCTGCCACGGGACACTCCGCCGGAGAAAACTCGTTGGGGAACTCCCACAGGCCGGCCAGCAGACCCCGGGGCGGACGGCGGCGAAGGGCCACTTTGTTGTTGTAAAAGCAGAGGAATACATCACGATGTTCGACGCGGCGGGCCTTGGCGGCCTTTTTGACGGGCAGCTGGGCGGTGCGGTCGGTCTGATATGCCGTACAGAAGGGTGCTGCCGGGCAGTGTTTGCATTGAGGCGCGCCGTTGGGAAGACAGACGGTGGCACCCAGTTCCATCAGGGCCTGATTGAACTCGCCCGGTGCCTTCAGGGGGATGATTTGCTTCAGTTCCTCGGCTACTTTGTGCTTCATGGCGGTGGAGGTGATGTCGGTGTCGTCCCCGGTGATGCGGGCCACCACCCGCAGTACGTTGCCGTCCACCGCAGGAGCGGGGATGCCGAAAGCGATGGAGGAAATGGCACCGGCGGTATAATCTCCGATACCGGGCAGGGCGCGGATGGACTCATAATCCGAGGGGAATACGCCGCCATACTCGGACACAATGATTTGTGCCGCCTTTTGCATACTGCGGGCGCGGTTGTAGTAACCAAGCCCCTGCCATAGTTTCAGTAACTGTTCTTCGGGCAGTTCGGCCAGATCCACCACGGTGGGGCAGACACGCAGAAATCGCTCGTAATACCCCAGCACGGCCTGTACCCGGGTCTGCTGCAGCATGATCTCGGACACCCACACGTGGTAGGGAGTGGGGGACTTGCGCCAGGGCAGGTCGCGCTTGTGTTCGTTGTACCACTCCAGCAAAAAGATGGGCAGCTGTTCCAGTTGTTGGTTCATGGGGTGACCATCCTTTCTTAAGTGGTTTTAGTTTAGACAAATGCATGGATAGATTATATAATGAGATAAAAAATTTTTCAACGGCGTGATAAAAAAGCACGCCTGCCGCGTCTAATGGGCGAAAGGACAAAAAATCCCCGTGGAGGTGAGTGCCTTGACCGAAATGGAATATATCTGCAAAGCGGAAAGCATCAAAAAGCGGCTGTACCGCACGGCGCTGCTCTATCTGGGCAGCGAGTCCATGGCTCTGGACGCGGTGGATGAGGCAGTGTACAAAGGCTTCTGCGCATACAAAAAACTGCGGCAGGAGGAATTTTTCGATACATGGATGACCCGCATCCTCATCAACGTGTGCAACACCGAACTGCGCCGCCGCAAAAAGGAGGTTGCGGTGGAGGAACTGCCCGAGACGGCTGCCGAGGAATTTGACGCCCTGCCCCTGAAGGAGGCCATTGCCAAGCTGCCCCGCGACCTGCGGGCCGTGGTCGTCCTGCGGTTCTTCACCGGCCTGACGGTGGCCGAAACGGCCGAGGCGCTGAACATCCCGCAGGGGACGGCGGCCAGCCGCCAGCGGCGGGCGCTGGAACTGCTGAAACTGGAATTGACCGAAAAGGAGGGATTGGCATGACACGCATGGAAGAATATACCGCCCTGCTGCAGGAATTGGAGGAAACTCCTGACCGTCTGAATTTCACCGTGGCCTGTGCCAAGGCCCGCACCCGGCGGCAGAAGGTACGCAAATGGGTGGGTGCGCCCCTGATCTCCCTGTCGGCGGCCTGCTGCGCCTTTGTGCTGCTGGTCAACCTGTCCATGCCCTTTGCCAGCGCTTGCGCCAGGGTACCTTTTTTCAAGGAACTGGCCGAGGCGGTGTGCTTCAATCCCAGCCTGCAGGCGGCGGTGGAAAATGAGTGGGTG
>JAZOBG010000009.1:0-7852 GCA_045595865.1 Oscillospiraceae bacterium | reverse complement strand
GTCTGTTTCGAATGCCGCGGCGGTGAAGGGAATTACTGCGAGGAATGCGGCGTGTGTAAAATGTGCGTGGATCAGGTCTGCTACAACGGCGACGGATGCTCCAATTGTGCCTACATCTGTCCGGAGTGCGGTGAAAAATGCTCTAATTGCGCTGAACTTGAGTTGTGCATTGAGTGCGGCATTTGCTTTGACTGTGCGGGCGGAGAGGGAAACTACTGCTCCGAATGCCTGCTATGTAAAAACTGTGTGGACCAGGTCTGCTACTGCGGTGACGGGTGCTCCAACTGCTCCGTAATCTGTGTGACGTGCGGTGAAAAATGCGAAAACTGCGCCGATGATGAGCTGTGTGCCGAGTGCGAGCGCTGTTTTGACTGTGCCGGCGGCGACTTTTGCGCCGAGTGCGGTGAATGTATAGATTGCGTTGAATATTTGTGTATATGCGGAAACGGATGCAATCAATGCGCTGAGGTGATCTGCGAGGAGTGCAGCGAAAAATGCTCGAATTGCGCACCGGATGAGCTGTGTACCGAGTGCGGCACCTGCCGTGACTGTGTGGGTGGCGACGATGACTTCTGTGACACCTGCAGTATTTGTAAATTCTGCGTGGATTATATCTGCGTGGGATGCGGCAGCGGATGCTCCAACTGTGTCGACGTAATCTGTGAGGAATGCGGCGAAAGATGCTCGAACTGTGCTATTGATGAGCTTTGCACCGACTGCGGCATTTGTCGGGAATGTGTGGGCGGTGAGGGTAACTTCTGCGACAGCTGCTACATCTGCAAAAACTGCGTTGATTACGTTTGCATTTGCGGCGAGGGCTGTTCAAACTGTGCGGAGATCTGTCCCGAATGCGCTGAAAAGTGCAGTTCGTGCTCGGATGGCGAGGTGTGCACGGAATGCGGCACGTGCGTTGACTGTGCCGGCTCGGACAGCTTCTGCATAACCTGCGGACTCTGTTCGGACTGCGGCACGGTTTGCCCCTGCGGAGAGGGCTGTGAAAACTGCGCGGATCTTTGCCCTGACTGTGGGGAGAAATGCTCGAACTGTACGGATGAATTCTGCGCCTCCTGTGACATCTGCCGTGAGTGTGCGGGAGATTTGTACTGCGAGGATTGCGGACGGTGCGGCGACTGCACGGATGTCTGTGAGGACTGCGGTATCGTCTGTGCAGACTGCGCGGAAAACGTCTGCGAGGACTGCGGCAAATGCTCCGGATGTATGGACGAATTCTGTCCCGACTGTGGCATCTGCATTGACTGTGCCGACGTCATGTGCCGCGACTGCTACTATTGCGGTAACTGTGCGGATAACATCTGTGTCGACTGCGGTGAATACTGCTCCGACTGCACCGGATTCTGTATGGAGTGCGGCAAATGTGAAAACTGCGTGGAAATCTGTCCCGATTGCGAGATGTGCGAGGACTGCTGTGAAGAAGCGGCAGAAGATTTTGGATGCACGCACGGAATTTGCCCGGAGAGCGCAGAGTGGAAAACACATTACTGCACGGAAGGCGGTCACTGTGTGGGCAGCTCCGGAACGATTGACCATGACCAGGATGAACACTGGACGGTCTGCGGAAACGGATGCAGTACCCGGCTGAATGCGGAGCCTCACATTTTCGGGGAAGGAACGGTTACAAAAGAAGCAACGAAAAAAGCGGATGGTGTGATGCAATTCACCTGTGAGGTCTGTGGTTTTTCAAAGGAAGAAGTCATCCCGAAGCTGAAAGATGGACACACGCATGAATATACCGCTGAGGTAAAAGCACCTACTTGTGCGTCAGGAGGATATACGGTTCACACTTGTGAATGCGGTCATACTTATACGGATACGCAGACTCCTGCTGTCAAGCACAATTATGTTTATAAGCATACCGAATCCGAGCATTGGCAGGAATGCGAATACTGCCATACCGCAACGGAGAAAGCAGCTCACAAAATGGGGGCATGGGAAACCTCTGTAAAAGCGGGATACACATTCGAGGGAGAAAAGCAGAGCGCATGTAAAATTTGCAACTATGCGGTCAAAGAGGCAATTCCTGCACTCGATATTCCCGAAGGTAAATTGGTAATCACCATCCCGGACTATGAAAAGTATGTTTCAACCGAATCAGCGCCTTCGGGCGAAACCCCTTCACCCGATACTTCAGGCGAAACCGAATCCTCCGGCTCAACAACAGCGCCGAGCGGAAACGGAGAAACAACGCCTCCTGCTTCCGAAATTCAGCCTTCAGGCGGAAAATCTCCTATAACAAAAGAACTCATAACAAAGGGTGCGGATAATACCGTTCCGGCACTGCCTACGCTTCCGCCGACGGAGGATGGCAATCAGTTTGACGGCTGGGTGGATAAGGCAACGGGAGAACCGGTGAAAAAGGGCGACAAGTTAACCGAAAATATTGAAATTGAGCCCGTCTGGAAGGACTGCGGTGAGGACAAGCACGCCGATGTAGACAAGGATAATCACTGCGACGAATGCGGGTATATCATGGTGAAGGAAGTTACGCCCGAAGATACAACGGTATCGGCAGGTGAAACCGCTGCGGACGCCGGACATGAGGATGGAAAAACGCCAAATGATAATAGCGATGCCCCAAACTGGACGATCATTGTTATTTCGTGTTTTGGCGGCATAATTGCAGTCTGCGGCATAATACTGGCTGTTGTGCTTAAGAAAAAGAAATAACCGGTCGTTTGAATCTTTACTTATCGGTAATAAAATAACGCGAAGAAGCACAGAACTCGATGGAAGTTCTGTGCTTCTTCTATCCTATCCGGCTTATTTATTATTTCTCCGTTAAGGACATCACCTATTCCTCCGCGGCCTGTTTACATTTCCTCCGATTCAAGGTATACTGGAAAAAACGCAGTTTTGGGGTGGAGTATGAACTACAAACTCACCATTCAATATGACGGTTCCCGCTACGACGGCTGGCAGCGGCAGGGCAACACCGACAACACCATTCAGGGTAAAATCGAGGGCGTCCTGTCCCGGCTGACCGGGGAGAGTGTGGAAATCCACGGTGCCGGACGCACCGATGCCGGTGTCCATGCCGAAGGGCAGGTGGCCAGCGTCAGGCTGTCCGGAAAACGGTCAGCGACCGAGGTCAAAGATTACCTGAATCAGTATCTGCCCGAGGATATCGCCGTGGTGGATGTGCAAGAGGCAGATGAGCGCTTTCATGCCCGTCTGACTGCCGTGGGCAAGGTGTACCGCTATGACATCCGTCAGGGCAGTACTCCCAATGTGTTTCGCCGCAAGTACCAGTATCGGGTGACCGAGCCGCTGGATGTGGCTGCCATGAAGAAAGCGGCGGAATACCTGACCGGCACCCACGATTACCGGGCTTTTTGCTCCAACAAACGCTACAAAAAGTCTACCGTGCGCACCGTGACCTCCATCGACATTGCGGTAAAGGGTGCTGATATGAGTATCACCTTCCGGGGCGACGGCTTCCTGTACAACATGGTGCGCATTCTGACCGGAACCCTGCTTGAGGTGGGTCTTGGCGAGCGCAAACCGGAAGAAATGCCGGCTGTTCTGGACAGCTTGGATCGCACCCAAGCCGGAAAAACCGCCCCAGCTCAGGGATTGACTTTGGTACAAGTGGAATATTGAAAAACAACAAGCGCAGCGGGGTGACCTGCTGCGCTTGCCCATGTTATTCTTCGCTGTCAAAATGGGATAAATAGTTGTTCGCTTCTTCTCTGGTGTGGAAAATGAGAATGTGCTTATCGGGATATTTTTTGAACAATTCCATGACTGCGGGGCGGCTGTCAATGTGATACCGCCTGATAAAGTCCATGAATTCCAAATCTTCGTCTGCTTCGGGGTCCTCGATCCACGGCATATCGGGGCGCTCTTGTCCTTTGCGCGCTTGAACACCGGCAAGACATACATCAAGGGGATAGTCAAGAAAAATGATCGTGTCACAGGCGTTTATCCGCAGTTCCATGGTGGAGCCGTAGTTGCCGTCGATGATCCATTTGCTCTGTATTATGGTATTTTGCAGCCGTTCCAGAAACACAGGACGCGGAACCACCGTTCGGTCTGCATTCCAGTTCAGTAAATCCAGATGATACAGCGGAAGGCCGGTTTTCTTTTGTAAGGCCCGTGCAAATGTGCTTTTGCCGCTGCCCGGACAGCCAATGATAATAACCTTTTCCATGTCAGTCTCCCATTAGGACCAAAACACCGCGCTCGACTGAGCGCCGTGTTTTGATGTTGTTGAAGTGATGCAAACTTGGCGCGGCGAGATCCTTTTATCGGCGGCCGCCAAAGCCGCCGCCCCGGGAGCCGCTGCTGAAGCCACCACCGCGGGAAGAGCTGCCAAAGCCGCCGCCCCGGGAGCCGCTGCTGAACCCACCGCCGCGGGAGGAAGTGCTTCCGAACCCGCCGCCGCGGTTGTTGGAGGTGAAACCGCCACTGCTGCCGCCAAAACCGCCGAAGCCACCGTTGGGGGGACGGCGATTACTGCCGGGAGGAGGCGGCGGAGGGGGCTGCCGCCAATTCCGGCGGTACCAGCCATAGGACGGTCCGTGCCAGAACAGAATGGGCCGGAACACATAGGGGGGATTGGTCACGCCGTAGTAGCGCTGGCGGTATGTGTTGTACCGCGACTTGTCGATGGCATTGAGAATAATAAACAGGAAAATCAAAAATACGATGATACTGATGATGCTGTCGCCGGAGGACTCGGCGCGCTGGCTGCCGAATACTTCAACATAGCGATCGTTCAGAGCGGACATGAAGGTCAGCACGCCTTTGCCGTAGTTTCCGGCTATAAAGTCCTCGTAGAGGTATAGGTTAAGATAGGTGGTGGCCTGCGTGTCGCTGAGCAGTATGTCTGCAAAGTCGTCACCGGTGGCCAGATAAGCATTTTGACCGCCAATATCCAGCACCAACAGGGCATCGCCCTGGCCCAGACCGATCTCATTGCCCAGCTCATAGGCATAGTCGGCAATATCGCCATCCACCGACTTGACAGCGGCCACGGCCAGCAGACTGGTGTAGCGCTGGTCCCAGTTGGCGTTGTAGAGACAGATATTCTTCTCCTCGCCGGAGGAGAACACGTTGGCCTCGTCCCAGATCCAGGTTTCGTACGCTGCGGTGGACAGGGAGGTGTCCAGCGCCGTTTCACCGGTGGAGGGCGGTGCAGGTGCGCGGTTGGCACGCAGTTGGCCCAGACCGATGCCCAATGCAATGGCCAGAACGGTGATCACAATGGCCACCGGGCGTTTTTGAAGAAATTTCATATTGGACTCCTTTCCGAAGAGTCAGGGAGTGGATTATCCGCGCAGTTCCAACAATTTCTGCTTGAGTTCGCCTTCGATTCTGCCAAGTTCTGCTTCGGCTTCCTTGCGCTTGGCGGCGCCTTCCTTCTGGATGGTCATGACCTCATCCAGGGTGGAGATAAGCTGCTGGTTGGTGTGCTGCAGGGTCTGGATGTCCACCACGGAACGCTCGGCTTCCTTGGCGGTCTCGATGGTGCCCATCTTGAGCATGTCGGCATTCTTCTTGAGCAGGTCGTTGGTCATGTTGGTTACGGCGCTCTGGGCGGCAGTGGCCTGACGGGAGTGTTCCAGACCCAAAGCGAGGACCATCTGGCTCTTCCACAGGGGGATGGTGTTGACCAGAGAGGACTGGATCTTCTCCAGCATCAGGGCGTCGTTGTTCTGGATCAGACGGGTCTGGGGGCCCATCTGGACCGAGATCATACGGGTCAGTTCCAGATCGTGGAGCTTCTTTTCAAAACGGGTACACAGATTGGCCATATCGTTGTAGGCCTGAGCGTCTTCCTGCGTGCCAGTCTCCTCGGCCTTCTTACGCAGGGCTTCCAGTTCATTGGCGCGGACGGCTTCCAGACGCTTTTTGCCGGCCAGAATATACATGGTCAGTTCTTTGTAGTACTTGGTGTTCAGGTCGTACATCTGGTCCAACATGGCGATATCCTTCATCAGGGTCACCTGATGGCCTTCCAATACGTCCACGATCTTATCCACATTGGCCTCGGCCTTGGAATAGGACGCCTTCATGGCTTCCAGTTCATTGCGTTTCTTCTGGAAGAAACCCAGAATTCCCTTCTTTTCTTCCACGCCGAAGTTCTTCAGTTCCACCACCAGATTGGACAGAGCGTCACCCACTTCGCCCAGATCCTTGGTACGCACGCCGTTCAGGGCATTTTCCGAGAAGGAGGCGATGTTCTTTTGGGCGGCGGCACCGTACTGCAGCACCACAGCAGAGTCGGTGATGTCGATTTTTTCGGCAAAGTCGGCCACCATCTTACGCTCGGCCTCAGTCAGCATGGACTCGTCCAGCTTGACGGCGTTGGCGTCGCGCTGAGCCTGTGCGGCAGCATCAGCGGCAGCCTGAGCGGCAGCGGCGTCCTTGGTGTCGGCCACGGGATCCAGAGTCAGAACGGGAGCAGCGGGAGCAGCTGCAGCTGCATCGGGAGTCAAGGTCAGTTCAGGCATCATGTTTTCGGTCATGTTGGTTTCCTCCTCTGATATATGTCGGTGTGTTTACTTCTTTTTGTAGCGGATAAAACGGACCCAGAAGACTGCGGCAAGGGCCAACGCCAGCAGCATGGTAAAGATGGTCAGTACAAGGGAATCACCCACGGTGGTGGGATCATTATAGCGAGTCACCATGACGACGCCCCAGACGAAAGCCACGCAAGTCCAGAGAATGGCGGCGGCCAGAGTGCTGCGCTTGCTACGGTTGATTTTCATAATCATCCCTCCGTTATGCCTGAATCTGGCTTCCGCCGATGCCTTCCCGTGCCAGCATCTGCTCCAATACGGTGATATCGGTGGAGATGTCCAGCGCTTCAGCGCCGAACAGGGAGTCCAGCTGTTTATCAAAGGCGGTGACGATGGTCTCCATAATGTTTTCCACCTTGCCCTTGGTGCCGTCCACGTTGGCGCCCGAAATGCCGGCGCTGTCGGCCCGGTCGTAGGCGTTGAGCAGCTTCAGGGTAGTGGGCAGGTAATAGTTCATAAAACGGCGGATGTCGGACAGTTTGTCGGGATTTTTGACCACATGGTCCACGATCTTTGCGGTGGTAGTCTCCAATCGGTCGATCTGGGCAGAAATGGTGGGATCCTCAATGCTGTCGTTCAGGCGGCGCATTTCGCTGACTGCGCGGTCACGCTCCTTGATCAGTGCGTCAATCTCGGGGTTGCCGGTGGTTTTGGGTTCTTCCTTCACCGGCTCAGGATCGGGGGTTTCGTAGGTTTTGTTTGGCCAGATGGCCTTGCCCACGCAGAACACGATCACCGAGACTACAGCGGCCAGAACGAAGTGGAGCGGTTTGTACAGCGGGAACAGCAGTCCCCAGACCACCCAAAGTACAGCCACAGCGTAGATGGGAGCCACGGTTTTTTTCACAATCTTTGCCATGAAGCACCTCCTGTAAGGGTCGTTGCGATTCAAATGCTTTTCTATATTTTACTGCCCACGCTGTACCAGTGTCAAGAACGCATTGACATTATGACCGAAAAACAATAAAATAGTAGGAACGAGAAAACCGAAAGAAGGTCCCCTTTTTATGATGACGCTTGAACGTTTTAAAACTGCCCGCGCCGTTCTGGCCGGCGTCCTGCACGACACCCATCTGGTACATTCTCCCGCTTTGTCCAAAAGCTGCGGCAATCAGGTCTACCTCAAGCCGGAGAATATGCAGGTCACCGGAGCCTACAAGATCCGCGGCGCTTATTACAAAATCAGCACCCTGACCGAGGAACAGAAGGCCAAGGGCCTGATCACCGCCTCGGCCGGCAACCATGCTCAGGGCGTGGCCTACGCCGCCCAGCACGCCGGCGTTGCTGCCACCATCGTCATGCCCACCACC
>JAZOBG010000008.1:0-22409 GCA_045595865.1 Oscillospiraceae bacterium | reverse complement strand
CAGCGCCAACGCACAGCCCGCCAGAATCAGACCCAGAAGCACATAGACCAGAACGTAACCAAACCCGGACAGCCATGCGGTTTCGTCCACAAAGGAGCCGTTCACCATGTCCCGGCGCACTTCCAGATTCTCCGCCAGCTTCCACACCGGCGTCAGCCACGACGTCAAGGCGCTGAATTGTTCCGCTCCGGTATACCCAAACATAAACCGATCCAGAGCCAGATCAGCCAGCGCGGTCACGCCCACCGCCAGAATGTTGAATACGCCGTAGAGCACGGGCAGGCCCAGAATATGTCCGGTACACATGGCGCAGAACGTAGCAAAGCAGAAGAAAAACAGCTCCATCAGGGTCACGGCAAAGAACCACATGACCAGCGGCCCCACCGCCACGCAGCCGTAGAGCACCTCAGCCAGCAGGGTCAGCAGAAAAATTACCAGATTGGGGCCCGCAAGAAAGGTCATGCCCGACAGGAAATTGGTCAGGAACAGCCCTTCCCGCCGGATGGGCAGGGTGTGCATCAGGCTGGTGGAACGGTTGTTGAACAGATAGGACCACACGGCCACCGCCGCCAGCAAGGCAAAGGCCACCGACAGCACGATACCGGCCTCGATGATGGAGTCGAGCACATGCCGCTGAGAAAAGGACTGCAAGGAATTGCTGTAGCCAGACAGGATCAGGTCAAAGGGCAGCACAAACATCCAGATAACCAGATACAGCGCCCAAACCGGCCAGAACCGGGTCAGATTCTTCTTGTACAAAGTCGTGTTAAAGAACGATTTCCCGGACCGCATAGTCCTCACCTCCCAGCTCATAAATAAAGATCTCCTCCAGGGTCAGGGGCAGCGCCTCCATCAGAATGGGGGCGTACACCGCCAGACGGTTGGTGGCATCGGCCGCCGTGCCGCGGACGATCAAAGTATGGATGCGGCCTACCTGAGACACATGGAGCACCTCCATGTCAGCGGGCAGTTCGGGCATCTCCTTCTCCTGAAAGACCACCTGCATCTTGACCACATTGCCCTGCAGTTCGGACAGAGCGCGTTCCACCAAAACTTTTCCCTTGGACAGGATTCCCACATGGTCACACACATCCTCCAGCTCGCGCAGGTTATGGGAGGACACCAGCACGGTGGTGCCGTACTCGGCCACGTCGTTCATCAGCAGGCTCCAAACCTGACGCCGCATGACCGGATCCAGACCGTCCACCGGTTCATCCAGAACCAGATAGTCGGGACGACAGCACAGGGACAACCAAAAGGCACTCTGCTTCTGCATGCCCTTGGACAGACGGCGAATGGGCCGCTTTTCGTCCACGGTGGAAAACACATCCTTCAGGGCTTCGTATCGCTTGGAGTCAAATTTCGGATAAAACCCTTTGTAGAACTTCATCATATCCCGGGTGGAGGCCGACAGGAAATAATAGATCTCGTCAGGAATGGAGGTCAACCGGGCCTTAACGTCCGGATTTTCATAAATTTCCTGCCCGTCCACTTTGACGGTACCCTCGTCCTGACGATAGATACCGGTAATGTGCCGCAGGATGGTGGATTTACCCGCTCCATTGGGACCTACAAGGCCGTAGATTGACCCGGTGGGCACCGTCATAGTCAGGCCGTCCAATGCCCTAAAGCCGTCAAAGTGTTTGACCACATTTTTTACTTCGATCATAACTGCACCTCCCTGTTTTGCGCACGCAGGCGGTCTGCCAGTTCCCGGACCGTCATGCCCAGAAACAAAAGCTCGGCTGCCGCCGCGTCAAAGCGGCTGAGCAGCTCCTTGCGCCGCCCCTCATCCACATTCTTCTGCTCGGCAGCAAAGGAGCCCTTTCCCGCCACGGTGTACAGGTACCCTTCTCCCTCCAGCGCCTCGTAGGCACGCTGGATGGTGTTGGGGTTGATGGCCAGCGTGGAGGCCAGCGCACGCACCGAGGGTAATTTATCCCCGGGTGCAATGGCTCCTGTCACCACCAACCGGCGCAGCCCGTCCTTCACCTGCTCATAGATGGGCCGCGCATCACGATAATTCAAACTGATCACTATACCCTCCTGACCGGGCCAAGTTGGCCCGAAACTGTATGAAGCGTCTTGATACAGTTAGTATACTTTGCCTCGCAGGGCGAAACAAGTACTTTTCTCTTAAGACTTTCTTACATTTTTCTGAACTAATTTTTCCAACTCTTGCGTTTTAAAAATTCCTGCACAAAAAAGCGTCAAATTTCTCCTCGTTTTTCTCCCGGAAAGATGGTTTTTCGGTCGGTGTTTCCGTTGCCAAAGAATTTTCTTTCTGGTATAATGTAAAAGAATCAGAATGGCCGTATTATACAGCCATGGATTGAAACGGAATAAAGGGTGATTGCCATGAGCAGCACGAAAGGTGCAATCATTTTTCTGACCAAAGATCCTTCCGGCACCCTGATGCTGGAAGATATTCTGTTTGACCCTGCGGCCGCCTGGCTTTCCCAGACCCTGCAGAGCGCTGGACTGGATCGTTTTCTTGTGGTCTGCCACGAGGAAGACCACGCTGCCGCTGCAGCCTGTTTCCCTGAAACCACCCGGTTCGTCACCACCGGTGACCGCAACGCGCTGGAAAAGCTCTCCGCCTTTCTCAGCGAGCTTTCCGGGCAGGTCCTGGTCTTTACCTCCCCGGTCTTCCTGACCGATGTGGGTGCCCAGCTCCTGGCTTCAGCAGACCAACCTCCTCAGAATATGATGGGCACCGGCACCTTCCAGTTGGATGCCGCCGCCCTGAAACGTACGCTGGACGAAGGTTCTTTCCGGGATTTTGAAGACGCCCTGCAGCAGGCAGGCCGCGAGTACTGCGAATGTGCCGACTGGTCGGGTCGCTCGGTCTTTAAACTGGAGTCCCGCCTGGATCTGATGGACGTGCAGGCAGTGGCACGCAAGCTGACCGTGGCACGACTGGTGCGCCGTGGAGTGCGTGTGATCGACCCCGACGCCGTCTATGTAGGCCCCAATGTCACGGTGGGCAAGGGTTCCGTCCTGCTGCCCGGCACCATTCTGCGCGGCTCCACCGTCATCGGTGAACACTGCGAGATCGGCCCCAACACCATGATCCGCGACTGCACCGTCGGCAGCAAGGTGACCGTCAACGCCTCCCAGCTGAATGAAAGTACCGTGGACGATGAAACCACCATCGGCCCCTTCGCCTATATCCGCCCCAATTGCCATGTGGGTTCCCATGTGAAAGTGGGGGACTTTGTGGAATTGAAGAATTCCACCATTGGCGCCGACACCAAGATCTCTCATCTGACCTATGTGGGCGACTCCGATGTGGGCCGTCACGTCAACTTCGGCTGCGGCACGGTCACGGTCAATTACGACGGTCATACCAAGTTCCGCACCGTCATCGGCGACGACGCCTTTATCGGCTGTAACACCAATTTGGTGGCCCCCGTGAAGGTGGGCAGCGGAGCCTACACCGCCGCCGGCTCTACCATTACCGACGATGTTCCCGCAGACTCTCTGGCCATTGCCCGCAGCAATCAGATCAACAAACGCCAGTGGGCTGCCAAGCGCAAAAAGAAAGAGCGAAATTAAAAATTTAACATAAATACAAAGAACGAGAGGGATACCACCATGATTGCACACGGCAAAGACATCAAAATCTTCGCAGGCAATTCCAACCGACCCTTGGCAGAGGCCATTTGTAAGGACATCGGCATCCATCTGGGTAATGCCGAAGTCGGCGCTTTTTCCGACGGCGAAAACTTCGTTTCCATCTATGAGACCGTCCGTGGCTCCGACGTGTTTGTTGTTCAGTCTACCTGCGGCCCTGTCAACGACAACCTGATGGAGCTGCTCATCATGATCGACGCTCTGAAGCGTGCCTCCGCCGGCCGCATTACCGCCGTGGTTCCCTATTTCGGCTATGCCCGTCAGGACCGCAAGACCAAACCCCGCGACCCCATCTCCGCCAAACTGGTGGCCAACCTGATCACCACGGCCGGCGCTGACCGTGTGCTGACCATGGATCTGCACGCCGCTCAGATCCAGGGGTTCTTTGACATTCCCGTGGACAACCTGCTGGGTTCTCCCGTGTTCGTCAATTACTTTACCCAAAAGTTCGCACCTGTCCACGAACAGACCATGGTGGTCTCCCCCGACGTGGGTTCGGTCGCCCGCGCCCGCGCCTTTGCCCAGAAGCTGGATATGCCCATGGCCATCGTGGACAAGCGCCGTCAGAAGGCCAACTCCTCCGAGGTCATGAATATCATCGGCGACGTCACCGACAAGCATGTTATCCTGCTGGACGACATGGTGGACACCGGCGGATCCCTGTGCCACGCCGCAAAGGCTCTGGTGGAGATCGGCCACGCCAAGTCGGTCACCGCCTGCGCTTCCCACGGCGTTCTGTCCGGCCCCGCCGTCCAGCGCATCGCTGACAGCGTCATTGACGAAGTCATCTTCCTTGACACCATCCCCCCCAGTGAAGCCGCCAAGGCCTGCTCCAAGATCAAGTATCTGTCGGTTTCCCACATGTTTGCCGAGGCCATTGACCGCATCTACCACGAGAATTCCGTTTCCAAGCTGTTCGTGTAATAAAATTTCAAAAGGGGCGAGCAAAATGCTCGCCCCTTTTCATCCTGCGAGGTACACTATGTTTTTGAAGAAAACCTCCGGCGCCGAATGGCTGATCGTCGGTCTGGGCAACCCCGGCGACCAGTATGAAAACACCCGCCACAATGTGGGTTTCCGCGCTTTGGACGAGCTGGCAGAGGCTGCCAAAGTCCCCGTACAGAAGCTAAAATACAAGGCCCTGACCAACACTTGTACCGTCAGTGACCGCAAAGTTCTGCTGATGAAACCGGTCACCTACATGAACCTGTCGGGCGAGGCCGTGCGGCAGGCTGTCGACTTTTACAAAATCCCGGCCGATCACGTGATCGTTATTTCCGATGACGTTTCTCTTCCCGTGGGTAAACTGCGTGTGCGCAAAAGCGGCAGCGCAGGCGGTCACAACGGTCTGAAGAGCATCATTCAGCATCTGGGCACCGACCAGTTCCCCCGGGTAAAGATCGGCGTGGGCGGAAAACCTCATCCCGATTACGACATGGCCGACTGGGTGCTGGGAAAATTCCCGCCCGAAGACAAAAAGGTCATCGACGAAATGGTGCAAAAAGCAGCCAAAGCGGTGGCATATTATATAAAAGAAGGCCCCGACAAAGCGATGGGCAAATATAACTGACCCCCCTCCCCGTTTCCGGCGGGAAGGGGGCCTTTGCGCCCATGATTTCCAATTTTTTCTAATTTTAGGTGCATGCTATGAAACTGCTGACTTCTATCCCCAATCAAATACCGGAATTTCGCAAGCTGTTGGCCGCCATTGACGGCGGCGGTTGTCCCGCCGCCGTATCCGGACTGGCTCCCATTCACCGCGCTCATTTTACGGCCGCCATCCAAAAGGAAACCGGACGCCCAGTGGTTCTTGTCTGCGCAGACGAGCGCGAGGGCGAGCGATTCTGCTCCGACCTGAACGCTCTGACCGGGCAACAGGCTTTGATGCTGACCTCCCGTGAATTTGTCTTTCACGAAAGTGCCGCAATCTCCCGCCAGTGGGAACACAAGCGGCTGTCGGTCATGGAGGCCATGGTGGCCGGCACCGCCCCCATGGTGGTAACCACGGTGGAAGCTTTGCTGCAGCGCACCATTCCCAAAGGCCAACTGGTCGGCGTGCGCTTTGTGATGGAAAGCAATGGCTCCTATGACCTGAACGAACTGGCCGAGCGGCTGGCTGCCGCCGGATACACCCGCTGCGAGCAGGTGGAAGGCGTGGGACAGTTCGCCCTGCGCGGCGCCATTCTGGACTTCTTCTCCCCTGCTCACGACAAGCCGGTGCGTGTGGAGTTCTGGGGGGACGACGTGGACTCCATGGGTCTTTTTGACCCGGCCACCCAGCGCCGTGTCCAAAGACTGGAACAGGCCGTCATTCTCCCTGCGGGCGAGGTTCTGCCCGCTCTGTCTCCTGACCCCAACTGTCTGGGCGGGGACAAAAATCTGCCCAAGGTCTATCCCAAGATGGCCACTGCCGCCGACTACATTCCGGAGGATGCCATTGTTCTGTTTTCCGAAAGCCCCCGCGTGGCTGAACGGGCCAAAAACTACCTATGGCAGCTGAACGAAGACATTAAGGCACTGATCGAAAACCAGCTTCTGGATGGCAAGGGGGCCATCTACGCCCGCACCTTTGAAGAACTGATGGGTGTTCTGGAGGATTGGCCGGTCTGCTTTCTGGATTCCTTCACCGTGTCGGAATACCCCGCCCGGCCCCGCACGCTGCTGAACCTGCTGGCCAAGCAGCTTCCCTCCTTCGGCGCCAGTCTGGAGACTGCCGTGGCCGACCTGGCCCACTACGAGTCAGCCGATATGGGCGTGGTCATTCTGGTGGGCAGCGAGCAGCGTGCTCTGAACCTGCAGACCCTGCTGCGGGAAGAAAAACGCAAGACCGCCGTGGACTTTTTGCTCCACGAACTGCCGGCACCCGGGAAAACAGTCATTGCCGTGGGTGGGCTGTCGGCCGGTGTGGAATACACCGGGGCCAAAATTGCCGTTCTGACCGAGGGACAGGCGGTTCCCGTCAAGCAGAAACGAAAGAAAGACACTACCAACCGCCAGAAGCTCCAAAGCTACGCTGACCTGACCCCCGGTGATCTGGTTGTCCATGAACACCACGGCATCGGCCGTTTTCTGGCCATGGTCAAGATGCCGGTGGACGGCGTGGAAAAGGACTATGTCAAAATTGCCTACGCCGGCGCCGACACCCTGTACGTTCCGGCCACCCAGCTGGACCTGGTCAGCAAGTACATCGGCACGGGCGAGGGCGAAAACGAGCGCAAGCTCTCCCGCCTGGGCGGCACCGACTGGGAAAAGGCCAAAACCCGGGCCAAAAAGGCGGTGGCCGACCTGGCCAAGGGCCTGATCCAACTGTATGCCGAGCGTCAGCGTCAACCGGGTTATTCCTTCTCTCCTGACTCCCCGTGGATGAAAGAATTTGAAGAGGAATTTGAATACGCCGAAACCGACGACCAACTGCGCTGCATTGCCGAGATCAAGGCGGATATGGAACGGCCTCAGCCCATGGATCGCCTTCTCTGCGGCGACGTAGGCTACGGCAAGACAGAAGTTGCCTTCCGTGCCATTATGAAGTGCGTGCTGGACGGCAAGCAGGCCGCTATTCTGGTTCCCACCACGGTACTGGCCCGTCAGCATTTCCTGACCGCCAAACAGCGTTTTATCAAATACCCCGTAGAGATCGATGTGGTCTCCCGCTTCCGCACCTCTACCCAGACCAAAGCCATTATGCAGAAGCTGTCGGCCGGTAAAATCGACCTGCTGATCGGCACCCACCGCCTGCTGCAGAAGGACGTGCAGTTCAAGGATCTCGGTCTGCTGGTAGTGGACGAGGAGCAGCGCTTCGGTGTGACCCACAAGGAGCGTCTGAAGGAGATTTCCAAGCAGGTGGACGTGTTGACCTTGTCGGCCACCCCCATTCCCCGCACCCTGAACATGGCCCTGAGCGGTATTCGTGATATGTCCTCACTGGAAGAGCCTCCCCACGGCCGCCAGCCGGTGCAGACCTATGTTGTGGAGCACGATTGGTCTCTGCTGTCCGATGCCATGCGTCGGGAGTTGGATCGCGGCGGACAGGTTTACTACCTGCACAACCGGGTGGAATCCATCACCCAGACCGCGGGGCGCATCAAGCGGCTGCTGGGAGACGAAGTGCGCATCGGCATCGCTCACGGCAAGATGAGCCAGGACGAGATCAATGATGTCATGCAGCAGATGACCGACAACGAGCTGGATATTCTGGTCTGCACCACCATCATTGAAACCGGCATCGATCTGGGCAACGTCAATACTTTGATCATCGAAGATGCCGACAAGATGGGTCTGGCCCAACTGCATCAGATCCGCGGCCGCGTGGGCCGTTCGGGACGCCGTGCTTATGCCTACATGACCTACCGCAGGGGCAAGGTGCTGTCCGAAGTGGCCTCCAAACGTCTGAGCGCCATCCGGGAATACGCCGAGTTCGGCTCCGGCTTCAAAATCGCCATGCGCGATCTGGAGATCCGCGGCGCCGGCAACATTCTCGGCCCCGAGCAGTCCGGCTTTCTGGTCAGTGTGGGTTACGATATGTATCTGAAGTTGCTGGAGGAGGCCGTTCTGGAGGAACGGGGAGAAAAGAAGCCAATTCAAACCGAGTGTGCCGCCGATCTGGCTATTTCGGCAAATATCCCTGACCGTTACGTCCCCTCCCCCGAACAGCGCATGGATCTGTACCGACGCATCGCCAAGATCCGCACCGAAGAGGATGCCGACGACATGGTGGACGAACTGATCGATCGCTTCGGTGACCCGCCGCGCCCGGTCAACAACCTGATTTCGGTAGCCCTGCTGCGCGGTCGTGCCGCCCAATGCGGCATCTCTGAAATTTCCCAGAAGGGCATGGCACTGAACTTCACTCTGGACGAATTCAATTTTGAGCGTATCTCCCAGCTCTGCGCACTGGATCGCTATAAGGGCAAACTGCTCTTTTCGGCCGGAGAGAAACCCTATCTTTCTCTGAAGGTCAAAAAGGGAGAAGACGTGCTCAAGCTGGGTGACCGGCTGGTGGGTGACTACGCCGCCACCGCCCCCGTATCGGACGACCCAGCCTGATCCCCCTTGTCTTTTTCTGTCCGTCGTGCTATGATGCTTTTCACAAACTTTGATTGGAGTTATGACCCATGAAACTGCAAACCAAATTGATCGCTCTTCTCCTGACCGCTGCCATGATTCTGTCTCTGACCGCTTGTTCCAACAGCACCGAAACGGAACCCGACGGCACACCGGAAATTTCCGACAGTACCGCCGCTCCTGAGACGACCGACGGCACCTCGGTACCCGAAGCAACCGACAGCGTTTTGCCCGATGATTTTGTGCCGGATCCCAATGTGGAGGATCTTTGCCTTGCCGCTGCCGACATCCCCGGTGATTTTGAACTGCTGACCGTCAACGGACAGCCGGTTTCGGCCCGGATGTACCTGTATTGGCTGGCTTACAGCATTTCCGAAACCGAGTCCAATATGTACTCCTATTACGGAATGGCGCTGGACTGGAGTGAGGAGATGGGTTTGGCCGAATATGTGATGGAAGACGCCCTGAATGCCACTCTGATGTACACCGTCATCCCCCAGAAGGCCAAAGAGCTGGGCTATGACCTGACCGCCGATCAGATTGCCGAATTTGATGCCTACACCGCCGAAACCATCACCGCCATGGGCGGTGAGGACGGCTTCAACGAATCCCTGCGTATGCTGGGTCTGGACCGGGATACCTATCTGGACATTAACCGCACCTCCTACTATTATCAGCAGATCCTCAGCGGCATGTTTGCCGGCCGCCCCACCGACAGCGACATCGAAACCTACATCGAAGAAAACGACATTCTGTCGGCCAAACATATCCTTTTGCTGACCGTGGATATGTCTACCTACCAGCCCTTGTCTGATGATATGATCGCCCAGAAGAAAACCACCGCCGAGGACATTCTGAAGCAGCTGCAGGAAAGCGATGACCTTGCCGCCGATTTTGATGCCCTGATGCAAGAGTACAGCGAGGACACCGGCCTTGTCGCCAATCCCGACGGCTACACCTTCGGTCCCGGTGAAATGGTCACCGAGTTCGAAGACGGCACCCGCGCACTGGAATACGGACAGATCAGCGGCATTGTGGAATCTCCTTACGGTTACCATATCATTTTGCGTCAGGAACCGGACGCGGCTTCTCTGTACGACAGCGTCCTGTCCTCCCTGATCAACGGACAGATCAACACCTGGATCTCCGAAGCCGATGTGGTGCTTACTGACGAGTACAACGATCTGGATCCCCAGCTTTTCTACGAGAAGTTTATGGCCTATCAGACCGTCTTTTCGGCCATGCGAAGCGCATCCTGACCGGATCACCGTAAAATAACAGGAGAAACGAACCATGAGTTTGCTGGAATTGTTCATCGTCGCCGTGGGACTGGCTATGGATGCCTTTGCCGTTTCGGTCTGCAAGGGTCTTTCGGTCTCTAAAGTCAATCTTCGTCACGCCGCCTGTGCCGGATTATGGTTCGGCGCTTTTCAGGCGCTGATGCCCCTGATCGGCTGGCTGCTGGGCGTTCAGTTTCAGAGCGCCATTGAGCGGTTTGACCACTGGATCGCCTTTGTCCTGCTGGGCATCCTGGGCCTCAACATGATCCGCGAGGCCAAAAGCGACGAAGAAGAGTGCTGCGACTGCTCCTTTGGCTGGCGGGCCATGCTTCCCATGGCAGTGGCCACCAGCATTGACGCACTGGCAGTCGGTGTGACTTTTGCCTTTCTGTCGGTACCCATCGGCCCTGCCGTTGCCTTTATTGGAGTAATCACCTTCGTGCTGTCCGCTGTAGGTGTACGTCTGGGCAGTGTGTTCGGCCAAAAATATCAGTCTGCCGCTCAGTTGTTCGGAGGCATCGTTCTGATCCTGATGGGAACAAAGATCCTTCTGGAGCATCTGGGAATTATCAATTTTTAGTTATCCTTATGGCGGTGCCTTGCGGCACCGCCATTCTATTTTCTGCGTTCCGTTCATATACTGAATCGCACATATGGAAAAAGGAGCGATCCAGTTATGAACAGTTGGCACGATAAAACGCCCGGGCAAATTCTCGCACAATTGGAGACAAGCCGTGAACACGGCCTGTCGGACGAGCAGGCCACGGAACGGTTGGACCGCTACGGCCCCAACACGTTGGAGCAGCACAAGCGGGACAGCCTGCCCAAACGGCTGCTGGCCCAGCTGAAGGACCCCATGATCCTGGTCCTGCTGGCTGCTGCCGTACTATCTCTGTTGGCCAGCGGATTTGAGGACTGGCTGGACCCGATCATCATTCTGGTCATCGTTTTGATCAATGGGGCCATTTCCATTTCTCAGGAGGACAATGCTGAAAAGGCTCTGGATGCCCTGCGTAAAATGTCGGCGCCCCTGGCCAAAGTACTGCGAAACGGAGCCCTGAAACGTCTGGAAACCACACAGCTGGTTCCCGGCGACATTATTTTTTTGGAGGCCGGTGATCTGGTCCCTGCCGATGCCCGTATTCTGGATTGTGCCGGACTGAAAGCCGACGAGTCCTCCATGACTGGCGAGTCGGTGCCGGTTTCCAAACAGGCCGCAGACCAACTCCCTCCGGAAACCCCGCTGGGAGACCGGGTCAATATGGTTATATCAGCCACCGTGATTACCGGCGGACGAGCTACCTGCGTAGTGACCGGAACCGGAATGAATACCGAAATGGGACGCATCGCCGGCATGCTCCAAAACACCGGAGAGAATTCCACTCCGCTGCAGCGCCGCATGGCTGAAATATCCAAACTTCTGTCCCTGATTTGCCTGTTTGTCTGCGCTTTGATGTTCGGTCTGGGTCTGGCACAGGGCAAAGACCTGCTTGGTATGTTCCTGACCGCCGTATCTCTTGCCGTTGCCGCCATTCCGGAAGGCCTCCCTGCCATCGTCACCATCGTTCTGGCTCTGGGTGTACAACGGATGGCAAAACGCAACGCCATTGTCAAAAAGCTCCCCGCAGTGGAAACCCTTGGCTGCGCATCGGTGATCTGTTCTGACAAAACCGGCACCTTGACCCAGAATAAAATGACCGTAGTGGATATTTGGACTGCCCACAAAGCCTGCCGCGCGGACGCATTGACCATTGGCGCACTTTGCAGCGATGCCGAACTCAGATACGAGAATGGACATGCCTGTTTCTCGGGCGACCCTACGGAAGCCGCGTTGGTCTCCGTCGCATATGATAACGGACTGGACAAAAGTCAACTGGAACAAACCATGCCCCGTAGGGCGGAACTCCCCTTCGACTCCGACCGCAAACTGATGAGTACGGTTCACACCAAACCGGGCGGTGGCTTCCGCGTCATGGTCAAAGGCGCCCCCGATGTACTGCTGAGCCGATGCTCCCACCTCCTTTCCGACTCGGTCCGTCCACTGGACAGCGTTATGCGCCACCACATTCTCACTACCAACGAAGCTATGGCATCCCGGGCTCTGCGGGTTCTCGGGCTGGCCTGGAAGGATATTGACGCCATTCCGACCGCCCTTTCTTCCGAGACTCTGGAACAGAACCTGACCTTCGTGGGACTGGCCGGTATGATCGATCCACCCCGTCCTGAGGTAAAGCAGGCCGTTTCCCGCTGTTACGCCGCCGGGATCCGTCCGGTCATGATCACCGGCGACCACAAGCTGACCGCCGTTTCCATTGCAAAAGAACTGGACATTTTCCGTTCCGGGGACCTTGCCATCACCGGCGAAGATCTGGATTTTATGCCCCAGGAAATGCTGGAACGGGATGTGGAGAAATTCTCGGTCTATGCCCGCGTCTCTCCGGAACACAAAATGCGTATCGTACAGGCCTGGCAGAAAAAAGGCTGCGTAGTCGCCATGACTGGCGACGGTGTCAACGATGCCCCTGCCCTGAAAGCCGCCGACATCGGCTGCGCCATGGGCATTACGGGGACCGACGTAGCCAAAAGCGCCGCCGACATGATTTTGACCGATGACAATTTTGCCACCATCGTCCACGCCGTGGAGCAGGGCCGGGGCATTTATGCCAACATCAAAAAGGCGGTTCATTATCTGCTCTCCTGTAACATCGGTGAGATTCTAACCATTTTCGCGGCTACCCTGTTTGGCTTTCAGCAAATGCCCCTGATCCCCGTACAGCTGCTTTGGCTCAACCTGGTCACCGATTCTCTGCCCGCTCTTGCTTTGGGCATGGAGCCGGTGGAAACCAATGCCATGGCACAAAAGCCCCGCAGCGGCTCTGACCGTTTGTTCTCCAGAGGATTCTCTCTACGTCTGGCCTGGCAGGGTTTCATGGTGGGCCTCCTTACACTGACTGCATATTGTCTGGGTGAATACGTGCTGGGCGACCCTTCCACGGCCGATGCCGCCGCAAACACCATGGCATTTGCCACCCTGACCCTTTCCCAATTGTTCCATGCCTTCGATGTGCGAAGTGAAGACCGTTCTTTATTCCACATTGGCGTTTTTTCCAACAAGGCCATGAATAACGCCTTTCTGGTAGGGCTGGCCATGCAGATGAGCGTACTCTGTCTCCCTCCCCTGCAAAAAATCTTCTCGGTGGTTTTCCTGACCCCAGTGCAGTGGCTCGCTGTTCTGGCTTTGGCTGTTACTCCCATCATTCTCTGCGAAATCGAAAAGGCCTTGCGCCGACTTTTCCGCCACAAATAAGCAGACCGCTCAGGATGGCATTGCTATCCTGAGCGGTTTCATGTTAAAATAAATGAAATACCAAACGAGGAGTGCTTTTGCCATGACTCACGAAGAATATATGCGTCTGGCTTTGGAAGAGGGCCGACTGGCTCTCGCCACCGGAGATGTTCCGGTAGGCTGCATCATTGTTGACCCGGAGGGCAATGTGATCGGCCGCGGGCACAACCGCAGGGAAGCCGACCACTCCGCTCTGGCCCATGCCGAGGTGGAGGCCATCCGTCAGGCTTGTCAAGCAATCGGTTCCTGGCGTTTGCACAGCTGCACCATGTATGTCACTTTGGAACCCTGTCCCATGTGTGCCGGCGCCATCATCAATGCCCGCATTCCCCATGTGTGGTACGGCGCCAAAGACGACAAAGCAGGCTCCTGCGGATCGGTCATCAACTTGTTTGAAGAGCGATACAACCATAAACCCGCTCTGCGAAGCGGCCTGCTGAAGGAGGACTGCGCCGCATTGCTGCAGGAATTCTTCTCTTCCCTGCGCGAGAAGAACATTTAATTTTTTCGTAACACAATTTCACTTCTTTTGGTAACATTCATTTGTTACTTTAATTCTGCAAGTAGCTTTCTTTTTCATTTTCACCCTCTCATATGTGGGCGCAGCAAACTTTGCTGCGCCCCTGACTTTTCCACAGCTTTGACGCGCCACGGTGGACAAGCGCCTTTATATTACTGCTTTTTTACTGAATTTTCGAAAGATTTAACAATCATTTAACATGTTAAAGTTTTTTTGTTAACAACTCTTGTGTATTCTAATACTTGCAAGAGACAAGCTTTTTCTTTTTCATTTCATTGTATCCTCTTCCTTTTGCAGCGACCGGACGCATGGAGCAGCGTCCGGTCGTTTGCTATTTGTTCTAAAATTTTTAAAATATCCAAATTTTTCCTGCTCGACCGGTTTTTCTATTTCCCGACCTCCTTTTCTGGTACACTGTTTTCGGACAAGCTCGGAAAAGGGGGGTTCGTTTGAAACTCGTTCGAAAAAACAACAATGAAATTGGCAAGGTACTTTCTTTGCCGGTAGATGACATCATGCCCAACCCGAATCAACCGCGCAGAAATTTTTCAGCCGAAGGTCTGCAGGAGTTGGCCGACAGCATCCGACAGATGGGCGTTCTCCAGCCGCTCACGGTTCGACAATTGGATCACGGTTGGGAACTGATTGCCGGTGAACGCCGTTTGCGCGCCTCCCGGCTGGCCGGACTGACCCACGTTCCCTGCATTGTTTTAAAGGCCAGCGAGGAACGATCTTCTCTGTTTGCACTGGTGGAAAACCTTCAACGCAGGGACCTGGACTTCTTTGAGGAGGCACTTGCCCTGCATCAGCTGATTCAGACCTATTCCTTTTCGCAGGAGGAATGCGCCCGCCGCATCGGTAAATCCCAATCGGCCATTGCCAATAAGCTGCGCTTGCTCAAGCTGCCGGAGCACGTCCTTGACTTGCTGCGCGACAACGGCTTTACTGAGCGCCACGCCCGCGCTTTGCTTCGATTGGACGATGCCGCCGCTCAGGACCGAGCCGCCCGCTGGATTATCTCTCATGATCTGACAGTGGCAAAAACCGAAGAATATGTGGAGAGCATACTTTCTCAGGCAAAATCACTTCGTCGCAAACCTACCTTTATCCTGAAGGATGTCCGGCTTTTTTTAAACACGGTTGATCGCGGCCTGACCATGATGAAATCAGCCGGCGTTCATGCCCAATGTGGGCGCGAGGATACCGAAGATGCAATCTTATTAACAATTCGCATCCCAAAGCAGGTTGTATAGCACCTTTCTCATATACCGGGAATTTTTTACGTGAAGGAATGTTTCACGTGAAACATTCCCGGTCTTTTTTTCTTTTTCACAGGAAAACTGTTGAAATGATTTAGGCAAAATACTATAATATATGTAATTATGCAGTTTCTGTGGAAAGGCGGTAATCTCGCCATGGCAAAAACCATTGCTGTTGTGAATCAAAAAGGCGGAGTCGGCAAGACTACCACATGCGTGAATCTGGCAGCTGCATTATCGGCTGCCGGAAAGCAGGTCCTTGTTTGCGACTTTGATCCTCAGGGGAACGCCACTTCCGGACTTGGCGTCGATAAGAATGCGGTCTCTCCTTCTGTTTACGAGGTTTTGATTGACAGTACAGACCCTAAGCGCGCCATTGTCTCTACCCCGTGGGCCGACATACTTCCCTCCAACAAGGCACTGGCCGGCGCCACCGTAGAGCTGATTGCCTTGGAACGCCGGGAATATCGCCTGAAGGATGCTCTGGCACAGGTTCATGATAATTATGACTTTATTCTGATTGACTGCCCTCCTTCTCTGGAACTGCTGACTTTGAACGGACTTTGCGCAGCCAATACCCTGTTGGTTCCAGTTCAATGTGAGTACTATGCGTTGGAAGGCCTCAGCGATTTACTTTCCACGGTTCGCATCGTAAAACGCGGCCTGAACCCTTCCATTGACTTGGAGGGCGTGGTTCTAACCATGTATGACGGACGCACCAACCTTTCCATGCAGGTGGCAGAAGAAGTCAAACGACATTTTCCCGGTAAGGTCTATGCCAGCGTGATTCCCCGTAACGTGCGTCTGTCCGAGGCCCCCAGTCACGGCAAGCCCGTGCTTGCTTACGACAGCCTCTCCCGCGGCGCCGAAGCCTATCGCGCCCTGGCCGAGGAAGTCATTGAACAGAACAAGTGAGAACCACCGCCGGCAAACTCGATGTTTCACGTGAAACACGTCGTCGCAAGCGCCATATCCTTCCTGTCCGCGCAAGCGCGAACACTCACTCATTCTGCTGCTCCTCCTTCCCCCAACAAAGCCTGCGGCTTTGCCGGGGACCCCATTAAAACGCTCTAAAGAAAGGAATGATTTATATATGGCGTCAGAACGCGGCCTGGGCAAAGGTCTGGGCGCACTATTAGGCGACACTTCTCTGCAAGCGCAGGAAAGCGGATCGGTCTACCTCCCCATTGCTCAAGTAGAACCCGGCTTGAACCAACCTCGCAAGCAGTTTGATGAAACTACGTTGAACGATTTGGCAGACTCCATTCGCGAACACGGAATCATTCAGCCTCTGACGGTTCGTCGGCTCAGCTCGGGCTATTATCAGATCATCGCCGGCGAGCGCCGTTGGCGTGCCGCAAAGTTGGCCGGCCTTACCGAGGTTCCTGCTGTCATCATTGAAGCGGATGACCGCAAAGTGATGGAACTTGGACTCATTGAAAACCTTCAGCGTGAAGACCTGAATCCCATGGAAGAAGCGGACGGATATCTGTCCCTGAAAGAAGAATTTGGTCTGACTCAGGAGGAAATTGCCCGGCGAATGGGAAAATCCCGCCCCGCAATTGCCAACGCACTTCGCCTGACCGCGCTTCCGGCTTTGCTGCGTGAAATGGTGGTAGACGGCGACCTGTCAGCCGGACATGCCCGCGCCCTGCTGTCCCTTCCGCGGGTTGACTTACAGGAAAAAGCTGCCCAACAGGTCGTTTCTCTGGAACTGAGCGTACGCCAAACCGAGGCTCTGGTCAAAAAGCTGCAGGAGGGTGAAAAGCCTGCCAAAGCAAAGGCTAACGACGAGCAGCGCATCTATCTGGAAGAGATTGAAAAGAATCTCTCCAATCGTTGGGGCCGTAGGGTTTCCATTGCTGCCGGACGCAAAAAAGGAAAGATCGAGCTGGAATACTACGATCTGGATGATCTGGAGCATTTACTCTCCCTTTTGGATTCCATCAAGGGAGGGAGCGCCCGGTGAGTGATGAAAAGCATAATCTTCAGCGGCAGGCAGACCGCGCCAAACCAAATCACAAGCGTTCACTCATCAACTACCTGCTGATTTTGTTTGCCGCCGCCGTGGTTCTTCTGCTTTTTGCCTATCTGATGCAGCAGCGCTCTACAAGCGAACAAACACTCAACGGCATTCAGCAATCCATTTCGGCCATGCAGTCAGCTCAGGAAGTATACGAAGAAAACGGAACGCTGAAAGAAGAAATCAATGCGCTGGGTGACCAAATTGCTCAGATGGAGGATCAAATCCGCCTGATGCAGGATAAACTCGACCGGCAGGACAAGGAAAACCAGTCTATGCAAACCCAAATCACCGACCTACAGAAGTCAAATCAGGCCATGGACTGGTTCTGGCAAATTGATGAAGCCTACGTACGCGGCCGATATAACCTCTGTAAAGAATTGATCACTCAACTGAACGCCGCCGGGCTGACCGAATATCTTCCCCGCGTTTCCATTACCGCCAACGAACGCTTCTCCCCCTATGACCGTTATCAGGAAATTTACGACGCATTGTATTGATGTAAAACAAAACCCATTTTGCAAGGAGTAATGTAACCATGCTGGACATTCGTTTTATTCGTGAAAACCCCGAAATCGTAAAAGAAAACATCAAAAAGAAATTCCAGGACGCCAAGCTTCCTCTGGTGGATCAGGCCATTGCACTGGACAAAGAAAACCGCGACACCATTCAGGAAGCTCAGGATCTGCGCACCGCCCGCAACACCCTGTCCAAGGCCAACGGCCCCCTGTTCGGCAAGCTGAAAAAGGCCGAAGGTGCTGAAAAGGAAGCTATTCAGGCTCAAATCGACGCCAATATGGCTGCCGTCAAGGCCAACGATGAGCGCCTGACCTGGCTGGAAGGCCGCGAAACCGAGCTGGCTGCCGAGCTGCGCAAGGTTCTGCTGCTGATCCCCAACATCATTGATCCCTCGGTGCCCATTGGCGAAAGCGACGAGTTTAACGTAGAAGTGGAGCGTTTCGGTGAGCCGGTCATCCCCGAGTTCGAGGTTCCCTACCACACCGAGATCATGGAGTCCTTTGACGGCATTGACATGGACTCTGCCGGACGCGTGTCCGGCTCCGGTTTTTACTATCTGTTGGGCGATATTGCCCGCCTGCACTCTGCCGTGCTGGCTTATGCCCGTGATTTTATGATTGAAAAGGGCTTTACCTACTGCATCCCCCCCTTCATGATCCACGGTAATGTGGTGGAAGGTGTCATGTCTCAGAGCGATATGGATGCCATGATGTACAAGATCGAGGGCGAAGACCTGTACCTGATCGGCACCTCCGAACACTCCATGATCGGTAAGTTCATTGACCAGATCATTCTCGAGGACAATCTGCCCCAAACTCTGACCTCCTACTCCCCTTGTTTCCGCAAGGAGAAGGGCGCCCACGGCATTGAGGAGCGCGGTGTTTACCGCATCCACCAATTTGAAAAACAGGAAATGATCGTGGTCTGCAAGCCCGAGGACTCCATGGAGTGGTACGAAAAGATGTGGCGCTACAGCGTGGAGCTGTTCCGCAGCATGGATATCCCCGTCCGCCAGTTGGAGTGCTGCTCCGGTGACCTGGCCGACCTGAAGGTCAAGTCCTGTGATATTGAAGCCTGGTCCCCCCGTCAGCAGAAGTATTTTGAGGTCTGCTCCTGCTCCAACCTGGGCGATGCTCAGGCCCGCCGCCTGAAGATGCGCGTCAAGGGCGAAAAGGGTACCTACCTGCCCCACACCCTGAACAATACCGTGGTAGCTCCCCCCCGCATGCTGATCGCCTTCCTGGAGAACAACCTGCAGGCCGACGGCAGCATCAAGATCCCCGCCGCCCTGCAGCCCTACATGGGCGGCAAGGCTGCTCTGATCCCCAAAAAGTAAAAACACCCCCGCAGATTATATACAAAAAGTAATATTTCAGGAGGTTTATACAAGATGAAAAAGTTTATGAGCGAATTTAAGACCTTTGCCATGCGCGGCAACGTAATCGATTTGGCAGTCGGCGTCGTCATCGGTGGTGCTTTTGGTAAAATCACCACCTCCATCGTCAACGACATCATTATGCCCGTGATCGGTGTTCTCACCGGCGGCCTGAACTTCGGCGACTGGAAGATCGTCCTGAAGGAAGCTGTCACCAGCATCGGCGCCGATGGCGCTGAGGTCGTGGAAGCCGCCGAAGTCGCCATTACCTTCGGCAATACCATTGCGGTAATTCTGGACTTCATCATCATCGCCTTCGCCGTCTTCTGTCTGGTCAAGGGTATGAACTCCCTGCATCGCAAGAAGGAAGAGTCCGCTCCCGAGCCCGAGCCCGAACCCATTCCTGAGCCCTCTGTCGAAGAAAAGCTGCTGACCGAGATCCGCGATCTGCTGAAGGACAAGAACGCCTGATGGACGAGGAAAAGAAGAACTCCCTGTCTCCTGCGCAGAGTTCCGAGGAACCCAAAAAGGAACCTTACATTCCCGCCTCCAAAGGGAAGCGCATCGCCGCCTGGATCGGCGTTATCCTGATGATCCTTCTGGTCATCATGTACTCCTACTCCATTGCCACCGGCGAGATCCTGAAGTGGTAACGCCATGGAAGCATTGATCAAACAAGGATTGGCTCAACTGGGCCTGGACGAGAGCAAAGCGCCTCTCCTGGCCCGTTACGGCCAGCTTCTTCTGGAGAAAAACCAGGTCATGAACCTGACCGCCATTACCGAACCCGACCAGGTGGCCCGTCTGCACATGCTGGACTGCGCCGCCTTGTTGGGTTGCGCTGATTTGAAGGGCAAGGCCCTAATCGACGTGGGCACCGGCGCCGGATTTCCCGGCATGGTGCTGAAAATCATGGAGCCCACTCTGGAACTGACCCTGCTGGACAGCCTGGAAAAGCGGCTGAGCTGGCTGGCCGAGGTGTGCGATGAACTGGGGCTGACTAATGTCCGTTTTGTCCATGCACGCGCCGAGGAACAGGCTTTGGATCCCGCCTTCCGCGAACAGTTTGACTTTGCCACCGCCCGAGCCGTGGCCTCCATGAACACACTCAGCGAGATCTGCCTGCCCTATGTCAAGGTGGGCGGCCAATTTCTGGCCATGAAGTCGGTGGACAGCGGTGACGAGATCAATCAGGCCGCCACCGCCGTTTCCAAACTGGGCGGTCGGCTGGAAAAGCGGTTTGATTACATTATTCCCGGCACCGATGTGTGCCACCGAGTGATCCCTGTATCAAAAGTTATTTCCACCCCCTCAAATTACCCCCGCAGATGGGCAAAAATCCAGAAAAGTCCCCTATGATTCCATGCACCTTCTTTTGCGTGCATTTTTCTGCCATCTTGCACAAAAAGATGTTGAAACCTTTGTGAAAATATGATATGATTTTGAAGATAATGGAGTAGTGTACGAATTACTCCAAATTCTTCGTATTTTCGCAGACGTGGAGGGTTGTCATGGGCACGGTGATCGTAGTCACTTCGGGCAAAGGCGGAACCGGCAAAACCACCCTGACCGCCGGCATCTCTTCCTGCCTGGCTGCCATTGGACACCGCGTGCTTTGCATCGATATGGACATTGGCCTGCGCAATCTGGATATTTCTCTGGGAATGAGTGATCGCGCAGTCATGGATTTTTCCGATGTGGTACAGGGCCGCTGCTCATTGGAGCGTGGTGCTGCCGAGCATCCCGTCATCAAAGACCTGTTCCTACTGACTGCACCCATGCGCCTGCCTGCCGGAAGCATTACCAACGATCAGATGCTTACTTTTCTGGCCGAGGCAAAGTCCTTGTTCGATTATATCATTATTGATTCCCCCGCCGGAATTGGTTCCGGCTTCCAACTGGCCACCGCCTGCGCCGACCGGGCAATCGTGGTCACCACCAACGACCCCTCTGCCCTGCGGGATGCCCAGCGTGCCGTCACCGAACTGGCCCACACCCTGCCCGACATCCATTTGGTTATGAACCGCATTCAGCCCAAAGTCATGAAACGGCTTCATACTACCATTGATGACGCCATGGATGCCGCCGGACTTCCCTTACTGGGCGTTGTTCCCGAAGACCCCCAGGTCACATTGGCACTCGGCGCCGGTCAACCTCTGGTTCTGGCCAGTCGCCGCGGAGCCGCCGTTGCCTGCCTGAACATTGCCAGACGCATCACCGGTCAGCGGATCCCGTTAATGAAGCTTCGATAACATCATCTTACAGAGAGGAATGGGTTATCTATGAATATTGCTCTGCTCAGTCACGATAACAAAAAAGAGCTGATGGTTCAGTTCTGTATTGCTTACTGCGGCATTTTGTCCAAGCATACCGTCTGTGCCACCAATACCACCGGCCGTCTGGTCGCGGAAGCCACCGGTCTGCCCGTCCACCTGTTCCTTTCCCACGCGCACGGCGGAAGCCAGCAGGTGGGCGCCCGCATTGCTTACAATGAGATCGACATGGTCATCTTCTTTTCCGATCCCAAAAACATGGAGCATGACCCTGATCTGCACTATATTACCTGCTTGTGTGACCAGTACAATGTCCCGTTTGCCACCAACGTGGCCACGGCAGAAATGCTGATCCATGGCTTGGCCCGTGGTGATTTGGACTGGCGTGATATCGTCAATCCCAAGTCCACCACCTTCGCAGTATAAATCACTGCCGACTTCGTATATTCGTACCCCCGCACCGGTCGGCGCGGGGGTGCTTTTCTGAAAGGAATTGACTCACCATGGCTATGAAACCCCGTACTCTTTCCGGCTTTATGGAGCTGCTGCCTGCCCGTCAGGTGCAGATGGAGCGCATTATGGAAATTCTCCGCCGCTCTTACTCCCTGTATGGCTTCACTCCGCTGGACACTCCTCTGATCGAAGCCTCCGAGGTCCTGCTGGCCAAGGGCGGCGGCGAGACCGAAAAGCAGATCTATCGCTTTACCAAGGGCGATACCGACCTGTCTCTGCGTTTCGACCTGACCGTGCCTCTGGCCAAGTATGTGGCCCTGCACTACAGCGAACTGACCTTCCCCTTCCGCCGTTTCCAGATCGGCAAGGTCTACCGCGGTGAGCGCGCCCAGCGCGGCCGCTTCCGTGAGTTCTATCAGGCCGACATCGACATCATCGGCGACGGCAAGCTGGATATCACCAACGAGGCCGAGATCCCCTCCATCATCTACAAGACCTTCTCCACCCTGGGCATGAAGCGGTTCCAGATCCGCGTCAACAACCGCAAGATTTTGAACGGCTTTTATTCCATGCTGGGCCTGACCGAGAAGTCCGGCGACATCATGCGCACGGTGGACAAGCTGGACAAGATCGGCGCCGAAAAGGTAAAAGCCATTCTGATGGA
>JAZOBG010000007.1:0-10165 GCA_045595865.1 Oscillospiraceae bacterium | reverse complement strand
GCTTCTTCATGAAACCGGCGAGCTTGGCGCCGTTGGTGGTCTTACCGGCACCGTTCAAACCGACCAGCATAACCACGGTCGGCGGGGAAGAGGAAATGGTGAGCTTGGTCTCGCCTCCGCCCATCAAAGCGGTCAATTCCTCGTTGACGATTTTAACGATCATCTGAGCCGGAGTCAGGCTTTCCAGTACGTCGGAGCCAACGGCCCGCTCAGTGACTTTTGCTACAAACTCTTTGACAACCTTAAAGCTGACGTCGGCTTCCAGCAGAGCCAGACGAATCTCGCGCATGGCCTCCTTCACGTCGGATTCCGACAAGCGGCCTTTGCCGCGCAGACGCTTGAATGTGGCAGAGAGTTTTTCGGTCAGTCCTTCAAATGCCATGAATTACTCCTGCTTAAGCTGTTCCAGTGTATCCTTGACCCGGTGGGCAAGGCTATCCAATTCCAAATCAAAATACTTATTGCCGTTGATGGAGATAATTTTGTCCATACTTTCAGAGGCCTCGGTCAAGGTCTTCTGCATTTTATGGAAACGCTTGATGATGCCGGTTTTATCCTCCATCTCGGTCATAATTCCCTCGGCGCGGACGATCACGTCGCGCACGCCCTGGCGGCTGATACCGTAGTTCTCAGCAATTTCGGCCAGACTCAGGTCCTCGTTGTAGTAGAGGTCAAAGAACTCCTGCTGACGCTCGGTCAAAAGTTCGCCATAGAAGTCGTAGAGCATAGTCATGCGATAAGCCTGATTCTTCATATGGGGCACCTCCACAAGATGTTGTGTAAAGTTAAAATGCTTTACGAAAACATAATATACACTAAAATTTACAATTTGTCAAGTGGTTTTCGGTAATGGAAAACGCACCAAATCATACAAGATTTGGTGCGTTTTTTGGTCAAATAGCAAAGTTGCCGTCTTTGAAGACGGTGATTTCATGGCCGTCAGCGGTATAGCCGACGATCTTCAGGTCAGAAGTACCGACCATGAAGTCAACATGATTGATGGACTGGTTGATTCCCAAAGCGGCCTGTTCTTCGCCGGAAAGCTTGTCGGCGCCGTAAATGCAGGGATATGCTTCGCCAAAAGCAAAGTGACAGGCTGCATTTTCGTCAAACAGGGTTTCGTAGAACAAAAGCCCGGTGTTGCTGATGGGAGAGTCGAAGGGAACCAGTGCGACTTCACCGAAGTAAGAGGAGCCTTCGTCCAAGGTGACGCTCTTGCGCAGATATTCTTCGCCAACGTCAGCGTGCAGATCAACAATTTTTCCGTCCTTTAGTTCCATCCAGAACCTGTCAACCAGATTTCCGTTCAAGGAAAGTGGTTTGGATGCATAGACCTTTCCGTTGACTTTATCACGGTGGGGAAGTGTGAAAATCTCTTCGGTGGGCAGGTTGGCAATGAATTCCACTCCGGTTCCCGCCATCTCGCTGGCACCGCTCCAGAAGTGATTTTCGGGCAAACCGACGGTCAGATCGGTGCCGAGACTGTTGCTGTAATGCAGGGAGACAAATTTGAAATCATTGAGTTTTTTGATGATTTTCTTTTGTGCATCGGTGTGTGCGCGCCAACGCTCGACCGCTTTGCCGTCGCCGGTTACACGGGTAGCGGCGAATACAGCCTCCCACAGGTCTTCCATGGGATTTTGGCTCTCGGGGAAGACCATGTTTGCCCAGGGCAATGTGGGGCATGCAGCGACCAGCCACTGGAATTCATTGTTGGTCTGTGCCTTGTAATAGTCTTCCAGCGCCTTTCCGGATACTTTTCGTAAACGCTGAATGCGAGTGGGGTCAACACCTTTTAATGCTTCGGGATCATCGCCAACGATGGCAAGGCGCGGGCTCTTTTTATCAAGGGCGGTGTCATAAAAAACTTTTTGCCATGCAGGCATTTCGTCAAATACAGAATCCTCGGCATGGAGGTATTTCATACGATTGATCTGATCGTCATTCCACATGACAATGACCTCGCGGGCACCGGCGTCATAACAGCACTGAACACAGGCGCGAGCAAGGAGAGCGCACTCAACGGGAGCGGACACAGTGATCGTTTGGCCCTTTTGTACATTCAAACCGATGCGTACTAAAAGTTCGGCATATTCCTTGAGTTTTGCAGAATCCATGATTCGTGTCTCCTTGTGTTAAATTTTTTGAGGTTCGGCACTAAGCCAGACGGGCAGACCCAACAGAACCGCGCCTCCAATCAGGTTACCCAATGTGACCCATATCATGTTCCAGACAATACCGCTGAAATCAGGGCCGGGAACCAGAAGAGCATACAGAGAGAATGTAGCCATATTGGCAACCGAATGCTCAAAGCCTGCAAGAACGAAGGTAGTGATAACGACCAAAATGGCAATGCATTTGCCCGATTCGCTCTTCAGCTTCAGGCCGGCATACACTCCCATACAGACGAGGAAGTTACACATAATGCCCTTTAGAAGCAGAGCATACCAGGTTCCGGCAAGTTTTCCGGGAACAATAACAGCCAGATAGGCGGCAAACAGATCACGGCTTGCTCCGGAACCAACAATGATCAATGCCAATAGAAAAATTCCGATCAGGTTGCCAAGGTAAGCAAAAATCCAGATGCGGATTGCACCGAAAATATTTACCTTGTTTTCGTACAGACTGACGCCCATCACGAAGTTGGTTCCGGTAAACAATTCGCCGCCAAGCAAAACGATCAGGATCAAAGCAGTGGAAAAGCTTGCAGCGCCCAAAAGTTTTGCAACACCGGGTTGGTCCACATAAAACCAAGCTCCGGCAAGAGTAGAAAAAATGGAACCGACCATGATAAATGCGCCGGCCATTGCGGCGCGGGAAAGATAGCGCACAGGCTGAGTACGGGAATACTCCAGTTTTGCTGCGCCGGCAGATGCGATGGTTTCGATGTCAACGCGTGTCATTTTGAGATACCTCCATTTGGATTTTTCCGTGTGCGCCTGTAAAAAAAGGCGCACTACGTATTTGGTAGTGCGCCCAGACGGTCGGCATTCAAGGCGATACTTCATGTGGTTGATCCACTTCCGTCAGTCATATCGCAATTTATTTTTACCATTTGGTGTTGATTTTGTCAAGTGGAGCGTTTGATAAAAGGGATGGTAATCATGATGTTCGTGTGGTATAATTCATTAAACAGACCGTTGTTATTTGGAGGTCAAAGATGAAAACTGTAACATTTCCCGGCCTTGGTCTTGAACTGGAATTGAATCCGGTTTTGTTGTCGATCACCGAAGATTTTGGAATTCACTGGTATGGTGCTATCATTGCCGTTGGTTTCCTGCTGGCAGTCTTATGGGGTTGCCGGCAGTGCAGCCGCTTTGGATTTACACAGGATGATGTGTTTGACATTCTGATTGCCACCGTACCATCTGCAATCGTTGGCGCACGCCTTTATTATGTTATTTTTGAGTTTGACAGCTATCTCGTGCCCGGCGATTTGGGGGCAACGTTAACGAAAATCATCCGGATTTGGGACGGTGGACTTGCGATCTACGGCGGTTTGATTGCCGCGGTATTGGCCGGATATATTGTCTGCAGAGTGAAAAAACTCAGCTTTCTTGCGGTTGCAGACGTAGCGAGCGTTGGATTTCTGATTGGGCAGAGCATTGGCCGTTGGGGTAATTTTGTCAATGTAGAAGCATTTGGCGGCGTGACCGATGTTGCCTGGCGCATGGCCGGACCTAATGTGGCCGGTTATTTAAAGCGTACCGGTCAGATTGATGAAGCTGTTTTTGATCAGATCATAGATGGTACTTTGGGCGTACATCCCACTTTTTTCTATGAGTCCATGTGGAATTTGGTTGGAATTCTTTTGCTTGTATTTCTAGTTAAAAGGTTCCGGAAATTTGATGGACAGATGTTTTTCGGCTATATGATTTGGTATGGCATTGGACGCTTCTGGATCGAGGGACTGCGCACTGACAGTTTGTATGTGCCCGGAACCGAACTGAGGATTTCTCAGGCAGTTGCGATCGTTACACTTGCTGCTGGACTTCTGTTTACGCTTTACTATTGTCTCGTAAAGAAACCCAGTACGGAAGATTTGTTTGTGAACCGAGTGAGTGCGAAGGAGGTAACCGACGATGCCGGCGAAGATACTTGATGGTAAGGCTTTGGCTGCTAAAATCAAGGCAAGAATAGCTGATGAAGTGAAAGTAATGAAATCCCGCCCCGGTTTGGCTGTGATTCTGGTCGGAGACAACCAAGCATCTCGTGTTTATGTGACCAGTAAGCGCAAAGATTGTGAGGAATGTGGGTTTTACAGCGAAGAATACACACTGTCCAACGAAGCAAAGCCGGAACAGTTGATGGAGTTAATCGAAAATCTGAATTGCAGGGACGATATTGATGGTATTTTAGTTCAGCTTCCTCTTCCGCCTCAATTTGATGAAAAGGCAGTGCTTTTGGCAATTGATCCGAACAAGGACGTGGATGGATTTCATCCGATGAACGTAGGCAAGCTGATGACCGGAGATCCATGCTTCCTGCCGTGTACTCCTGCGGGTGTTATGGTCCTGTTGGAAGAAGGGGAAATCGACATCGCCGGAAAGCACTGTGTTGTGCTTGGCCGATCCAATATCGTTGGAAAGCCTCAGGCACTTCTTATGCTGCAGAAAGATGCAACGGTGACCATCTGTCACTCCAGGACATTGGATATGGCAGAACAGTGTCGGAAAGCAGATATTCTGGTTGCAGCGGTAGGTAAGACCGGGTTGGTTACTCCGGACATGGTTAAGAACGGTGCAGTGATCGTAGATGTAGCAATGAATCGAGATGAGAACGGGAAGCTGTGCGGAGACTGCTGCCGCGAAACATATGAAAAGGCGTCTGCCTTTACACCTGTTCCGGGCGGCGTCGGCCCGATGACCCGTGCGATGCTGATGGAAAATACTTTGCGTGCAGCAAAACTGCATGGCAAGTAAAAATGTGCCTGTCTTACAGACAGGCACATTTTTCAGCGATAAAAATCATGGCATCCAATGGTTGCAACATATTCGCAGTTCTGAACAGTCCAGAAGTTTTGTGCCAAAGCAGGGGCGAGGAAATACAAGCTGTCGCCGATCACATTTGCGCCTTCCAGACATAATTTAGCTGCAAGTATACTTTCTTCAGTTGGGGTATGATAAATGGTTCCGTTTCGTACCGGCTCAAACTGTCCACCCCAGCGATCATCAAAAATAACATCATATATGGTGTCAGGGAATTCCGTGCTTTTTACCCGATTAAGTACCACATTACCGACGGCAATTTTTCCATCCAGAGATTCTCCTTTACTTTCAGCAGAAATAATGCGGGAGAGCCAATATAGGTCATCACTGGAATATGTTTTGCTAAATTGGCTGATTACAGTAACATTTTGGGTGACCGGACTCCAGAATGCGGCTGCGCCGAAGGCAAGTGCCAATGGCCGCAGGGGAATCAAAACTCTTCCATTGACGATTTTGATCCCTTGGGGTACGCTGACGTAGTTTCCGTTGACCGTAATATATTTGTCTCCGGGGCGTGCAGTTAATGTTAAATCGTCTGCTTGAACTTTTGCAGTGTTGTTTTCCCAAGTAATTATGCATGAATTGTCCAGCGAATTCGAGATAGAGCGAAGGGAAACATAGGTTGTTCCGTTCTGAATACTTGCCATTGCGTCGCTTCCGACAGAGATTCCATCGATGGTCAGAAACGATGTTGATGCTGCTTTTGCAGCAGGGGAGAGAAGCAGAGTTACCGCAGCTGCAACGGCTGCAATTTGTTTTTTCATAAGAACACATCCTTTGTAACTTTTCGTAACCTTTTGTAACCTTTTTCATCCTACCTGATTTTGGAGCAGGAGACAAGCGGTAAGTCTTTCCAGATTCTTTTTGACTTCTTTAAAAAGAATTCTTTTTGACTTTTTTAAAAAGAAATACTTGACAGATAAAAAAACGATGCTATAATACACTTGTTGTCCAGATACGGAGTAGTATCGAAGTGGTCATAACGAGCACGACTGGAAATCGTGTGCACGTCAAAAGCGTGCCGAGGGTTCGAATCCCTCCTACTCCGCCATAAAAAACCGCACCGGTGGTGCGGTTTTTCTTTTTTTGAAATAGCATATAAAAGGACAAGGACTCATATACTGCCCTGAAAAGGGGTGGCAGTATGCAAAAAAAGCGCGGTTATGTTAAAAAATCAAGTGGAAGGATTGTTTTTGGGGAGAAAGAGAAAAAGCGGTTGTTTCAGCTTGGATTTTGTATTTGCTTGTTTATGGCTATCTTTTTCGGCCGTGGAAATGCATTGTTTCAAGAGAAGCAGACCGGAGAAAAGCTGCTCCATATCGTCCAGAATAACACGGATTTTACTGCGACGTTCTCCTCGCTGGGAGAGTCAATTTCTCAGGGAGATTCTTTATGGGATGGGGTAGAGGCGCTTCTGCTGGAACTTTTTAGCGAACCCAAAGAAGCCGATCCTGTTTTGAACCATGTCGTCGTATTGGATGGACCTGCATACAAAAGTACAATTCAAAGAATTGCTGCACCTGTAACGTCTGGATCTATGGTTCGTTTGCTGGATACAAAGGCTGAAAAGTTTATCATGTCCGAAGATACAACAGAACCGGAAACACTTGAAATACAAGAAGAACAAGAAGCAGATCGATCCACTGCAATTGAAGAAGTACTTTTGATGGAGTCGAAACCGGAAACGGTACAGCCGGAACCCCCGGTGTACAATGGTCCTGATTTGCCCGATAATGCATCGATGGAATGCTTTGCTTTGGGGTTGAGTACGGTAAGAACTCCGGTACTGGGTGAAATTTCATCAGGGTTTGGATATCGCGATCATCCAATTACCCATGAGAATTCATTTCACACCGGGGTGGATATTTCTGCGGATATCGGAACTCCGATCGCGGCATTTGCGGACGGTATAGTTGAATTTATCGGCGAGAGCGATGCATACGGACTCTATATTCAATTGGATCACGGGAATGGTGTAAAGAGTTTTTACTGCCATTGCAGTGAGCTGCTTTACGGAAAGGGTACAGAGATAGAAGCAGGGCAGACGATCGCGTTGGTTGGAGATACAGGAGATACAACAGGTTCTCATTTACACCTTGAGGTGAAAAAAGGGGGCATCTTGCTTAATCCGGCTTATTATATTGAATCGGTAGATTGAAGAACATTAAGGTAACCTGCTCTGCAGGATTTCTTTTGCTTGCAGCAGGATTGATTTATCTGGATGGCACCTGTTTTTTTGTTCAGATGCTGGTTGCGTGTATATTGCATGAGGGAGGTCATTGCATAGCGGTACGCGCAGTTGGGAGCCGGGTCAGTGCTCTGCATCTTACAGCGGTTGGAGCTGAGATGAAACTGGATCCGGGTATGCAGCTTTCGTATGTACAGGACGCGCTGCTTGCTTTTATGGGTCCTGTAGTGAATTTGGCAGCGGCTTTGGTTGCTGCACGGGTCGGAGCAAACCTGTTTGCCGGATTGAATCTCAGCCTTGGACTGTTCAATTTGCTGCCGATCCGTCCGTTGGATGGTGGGCGGATCCTGACCGATTTGGTTTCTGTTTTAAATCTTAATGCGGCAGAAAAAATTCATTCTGCCTTTTCCGTTTTTATTTCGGGAGCAATGCTTGGATTGGGTTGGGCGGCTTGGCGCAGAGGAGGAAACCTATCTCTGCTTTGTGTTTCGGTTTGGCTTATGACAGGTATGCTTAAAGACCAAAAATTTATAAATAAATAAAATAAAATAATACTTGCCTTTTGGAAAAGTTTGTGGTAACATATTGCAGTTTCAAATAAAGGGTGGTCCTCTGCGACGGATTTCCGCATGCGCATGAACGCCTATAAAACAGGAGGAAATATAAATGGATATCATGCAGGCATTTTCTGCCAAGTACGTCAAGGAGAATCACCCCGAGGTTGCCATCGGTGACACTGTCAAGGTTCATCTGAAGGTTAAGGAAGGCAACCGCGAGCGTATCCAGGTTTTTGAGGGTACCGTCATTGCTAAGAAGCACGGCGGCATCGAGGAGACCTTCACTGTTCGCCGCGTTTCTTACGGTGTTGGTGTTGAGAAGGTGTTCCCCGTTCACTCTCCCGCCATCGAGAAGGTGGAGTTGGTTCGCCACGGTAAGGTTCGCCGTGCCAAGCTGTATTATCTGCGTGACCGCGTGGGTAAGGCTGCCAAGGTCAAGGAGCGCCTGTAAGCTCTGTCAAAAAGGAAATGATAAAAGGAGTGGGATTTCCCACTCCTTTTCCTTTTTTGTATATGATAAAAAGCGAGCGCAATGCGCTCGCTTTTTGAAAAGGTAAATTACTCGACAACAATGATGACGTCGCCGGTCTTGACCTTGTCGCCCACAGCGACCTTGATCTCCTTGACGGTGCCTTCCTTGGGGTTGGGAATGGGCTGCTCCATCTTCATGGCTTCCATGGTGCCCACGATTTCGCGAGCCTTGATGACGTCGCCAACATTGACCTTGATAGAAGTGATGGTACCGGGGATACGAGCCTTGATATCCATTGCAATTCGCTCCTTTTATAAATTTATATAGGGTGTTGTACACTCTCTTCAGAAAGTATACTATTATTTTTTTGAAATCGCAATCTTTTTTTGCTCTGATTATAATAATTATCCAATATTTATCCCTCTTGGTGCAAAGAAGTGCTGCAAAACGATTTGGATTTGTACGAGTAAATCAGTTCTATAGCGCGATTGGATAAAAGAAGCAGCGCGGCAAGGTTCGGAATTGCCATCAGTCCGTTTGTAAGGTCAACCAAAAGCCAGGTGGCCGACAGATCGCTTATGCTGCCAAAAATGATGGCAGCAAGAAAAAAGACCCGGTAAAAAGGAATGATACGGCGTGAGCCGGTCAAATAGGAAATACACTGTTCTCCGTAATAGCAGGCGCCTAATAATGAAGTAAATGCAAACAGAATCAGGCAAACGGAAACAAACACACCACCGAAAGAACCGAATACAGTGGAAAATGCAGCCGATGAAAGTGGAGCACCCAGCATAGAATTTTCCACATGTCCGGACAGGATTGCCTGAAGGGCTGCATCAATATTATATACGCCGGAAGTCAGGATCACGAGTGATGTAATGGAGCAGATAACGATTGTGGCGATAAACACCTCAAAAATTCCCCACATACCCTGATGGGCAGGGGAATCCACATCAGCTGCAGCGTGCGCCATTGCCGAAGTTCCAAGGCCGGCTTCGTTTGTGAAAACGCCCCGTGCGACTCCGTATCGCATTGCAGCGCCTGCGCCGTATCCGCCGCAGGCAGCCTTGGGGGAAAGGGCTTCGCGGAAAATCATGCGGATTGCTTCGGGAAGAGATCTGTGGTGAACGATCAAAACGATCAGACCACCAAGTAAAAAGAGCAATGCCATACAGGGGACCAAATATTCGCTGACCTTTCCGATCCGCTTGATTCCACCTAAAATCACTATGCCGGTAAGCACTGTTGTTATAATTCCTACTGTGAGTCGATCAAATTGAAAAGATGCCTCCAGAGCTGTTGCAATCGAATTGGATTGGACCAGATTACCGCCTACAAGAGTTTCTAAAATACAAAACAGGGAAAAAGCTGCGGCGAGCAGTTTGGAGTGAAGTCCGTATTCCATGTAATACATTGGGCCGCCCTGCCATCCTCCATCAGACGTTTGGAGCCGATAACGTACCGATAATGTTTTTTCGGCGCAGCCGGTCATCATTCCCAGCAAAGCGGATACCCACATCCAGAAAACTGCACCCGGACCACCATAGAAAATTGCGGTGGCAACTCCGGCGATCGAGCCGGTGCCGATGGTTGCGGCCAGAGCAGTTGAGAGAGCCTGAAATTGCGTGATTCCTCGGGACGAAACGGCATTTCGGCTGCGTAATATGTTTCCGGCCGTGCTTTTCCACCATATTTTAAAGTCGAAAAACTGGAAAAAACTGGTGCGCAGTGTATAATAGAGTCCGACAAGAAGAAATGCAGTAAGAAGCCAGGGATTCCAAAGTAAATCAGCCCATTTGCTTAATCTGGTCATGTCCATTCACGTATAATTAAAACCATCTCGAAAGGGGTGGTTTTAATTATTTCTCCTTCCCTTAAAAAGTTATATTGCAGGAGTAGCTACCTGCTTTATAATCAGTACAAGCACTGCGGATTTGTATCTATGCTATTACAGCTCGAC
>JAZOBG010000006.1:0-8201 GCA_045595865.1 Oscillospiraceae bacterium | reverse complement strand
CTTTCCCAACTCGAACTTGTTATGACAGTGCCGGGTATCCAAGCCTATTCCGCAGTTGGTATCATTTCGGAAATCGGTGTGGATATGTCCGTGTTTCCCACCTCGAAGCATCTATGCTCCTGGGCTGGTCTTACACCGCAGAATAACGAGAGCGCAGGAAAGAAGAAAACTACCAGAATCAGCAGGGCAGGAGCTTACATCAAACCATTGCTGGTACAGTGCGCCCTTACTGTTTGCAAGAGCAACAAACATCCGGAAATTAAGAACCGTTATCTTTCCTTAAAGAAACGCAGGGGGCACAAGAAAGCCATTATCGCTATCGCAAGAATGCTGCTCACTGCCATTTACAACATTCTCAAAAAGAATGAGCCATACAATCCGGAGTTATATCTCCGTTGTAACAACACTCCGCCGGAGCACAGGGCAGTTTCTGTGGAGGAGGCCATCTTCATTTTGCAGCGTCAGGGCTATCTCATTACCCCCAGCGCCCCTGGATAGGCCGTGTTACTATATTTTTTTGGCTACCGCAAGGTGGTCTGCATTTGTGCGCCCTTTTCGGAATGGTGCTCAAATTACAATGTTTCAAACTTTTCTCTCCTTGTTTCAGACTTGCAATCCCTATTGTTTGTAAGCGGAAGAAAAATATACTTGCGCAAAACAAGCGAACCGCACTGCGGTTCGCTTGTTTTGCGCAAATTCATCAATGTCCACACCGCCGCAGCCGGAAACCTTTTGTTATGGGGATATAAAAGATTTTTAATTGAAAATATTGGCAAGGTGCGGTATATTGAGGAAAAAGGTACATACGGGTTGAAAGGTGAGGTGCAGAGAAATGAGCGTGGCACAAAAAATCGGTATCTGCGGTCTGTGCGGCGGTACCTGCCCCATTCAGGCACAGGTAGAGGACAACACGATCCTTTCGGTGCAAAAACTGGAGGGGCACCCTGCTTTGGCGGGCAAACTGTGTGTGCGCGGCGCGGCATTGAAGCAGTATGTTCACCATAAGGACCGCATCCAACACCCCATGAAACGGGTGGGGCCGAAAGGAAGCGGACGGTACGAGCCTATTTCCTGGGAGCAGGCCGTGGAGGAGATTGCGCAGCGGCTGAACCAAACCAGGGAAGAAAGCGGAGCCAAGGCGACCGTCTTTTTCGGCGGACATCCCAAGCGGTACCGCAAGGTGCTGGCGGAGCTGGCTGCGGCCTACGGCTCGCCCAATTTCTGCACCGAGTCCAGCACCTGTAATTCCGCCATGACCATGGCGTGGAAGCTGGTTTGCGGCGCGCAGCTGATGCCGGATACCGCCAACAGCAAGACTCATGTGATCTGGACGGCCAATCCCGGTGCGGGCAACGGCGATTTCGGTTCGGTGCGCGGCGTGAAGAAAAAGGGCGTGAGCCTGATCGTGGTGGATCCCAGAGTTACGGCCACCGCCAATGCGGCGGATCTTCATCTGCAGCTTTATCCCGGCACGGACGGCGCACTGGCTTTGTCCATTGCCCATGTGATCCTCAGGGAGGGGCTGGAGGACAGGGAGTACATCGCCCGGTTTACGCACGGGTTTGAGGCATATCGGGACTATGTGGCTCAGTTCCCGCCGGAGCGGGGTGAGCAGCTCACCGGAGTTCCCGCGGAGAAAATCATTCAGGCAGCCCGTATGATGGCGGAAGGAAAGGTTTCGCTGCGCACATCCAGCTGCGCGGTGGTGCATACGCCCAACGGCGTGCAGAACCTGCGTGCGGCACTGATGCTGCTGGCACTGACGGGCAGCCTGGGTCAGGAGGGCGGCAACCGGAATACCGCGGGGCAGCCCAAGGCTTCTTTGGATACCTTCCACCATGCGCTGGCAAAGCGCCCGGATGTGGAAGATATCTCCGGCGGCTGTTACCCGGTGTGGGATGAGCTGATAAATAACGAAGCTCAATGCGCGCATCTGGCTGACGTGCTGCTGAACGACCAACCCTACAAGGTGCGCAATCTGATCATGGTTGGCGCCAACGCTCAGATGTGGCCCCGGGCGGACCGGATCATGGAAGGCCTGAAGCGGGTGGAATATCGCGTGGTTCTGGAGCTGTTCTGGAATGAAGCCTGCGAGGATGCCGAGCTGATCCTGCCTGCCTGCACGGCGCCGGAACGGGAGCATGTGGTGATCGGAAAGAACAACCGCCTTATTTATGTTCCTGCCATGATCGATCCCGGCGATAAGCTTCCTGACGAGGAGATCCTGCTTCGCCTCGCCCACAAAATGGACCTGCACGGGCCGATTCTGGATCAAGCGGATTATTCGGACTATCTGAACCATATTATTCGCAACAACTCGGTCACGCTGGATGAACTGAAAGAAAATCCGGACGGTGTTGCTGCCCGGACCATGAAGGGCGGCCGTGCCTGTGACTGCGAGACCGGATTTCAAACCCCTTCCGGTAAGGTGGAGTTTGTTTCCGGTGTGCTGGCGGCATGCGCCCACTGTGACGGGCACGATCCTCTGCCCCGGTATGTTGACTGGCGGGAGAAGGCCGGGTTGAATGAGGAATATCCCTTTATTCTTTGTACGGGTGCCCGCAAGGCTCATTTCTTCCATTCCCGTACATACCGCATGGATTGGATCTCCGGATTGGAGCCCCATACACTGGCTGCGATCTCTCCGGCAGATGCGGAGCGTCTGGGTGTGCAGGACGGGGATACCGTGCGGCTGACCACGCCGATCGGAAGTATGGAGTATCCGGTGGATGTGGATCACGGCATCAAGGCCGGTGTGGTCCATGTTTATCACGATGATCCCCGGTGCAATATTAATTTCCTGCTGGAGGACTGTTATAACGATCCCGTTTCCGGTTTCCCCGGTTACCGCAGTTATGTTTGCCGGCTGGAACCCTGCGGCAAGGAGGGTTGAGCATGAAGATCGTATGTGACAATAATCTGTGTACAGGCTGTCTGGCCTGCGTGGTCACCTGTCTGGACCACCATTACCCCGCCGATGCCGGCGGTGCCGTCGCGCCCCGCCGCTATTCGAAAGGGGTGCAGCCCTCGGGGTATACCAAATACGATACATACAGCTGCAAGCACTGTAAAAATGCGCCCTGTGCAGCCGTGTGTCCGGTGGGAGCGATCCGTCAGGAGGAAAGCGGCTGGGTGACGGTGGACCGCTGTGCTTGTATCGGCTGCGGACAGTGCGTGAAAGCGTGTCCATTCCACATTCCCCAGCGTGGACATGACGGGAAAATGGTCAAGTGCGATGGCTGCGGCGGCGATCCCAATTGCGTGAAAGCCTGCCCGAACAACGCCCTGTCCGTGCAGCCGTAAGTCGGGATAGCGTAGAAATCATAAAACAGGTCGTACCTGCACATCGGTGCAGATACGACCTGTTTTTTACGGAATGTAACTTATCCTTTGCAGTGGGCGTTCATGAAGGCAAAGGTTTCGTCCGCCTGAATGTTGGAGATGGCGGTGTGCCGCATGGTCCAGGAGTAACGGGCGTTGATCAGCGCGTTGGTGTGCTCCTGCAGCAGCAGCAAAATGTTCAGGAACAGATTCAGCGTGGTTTCGTGATGGGCGCCGCAGCGCATATACCAGATGGGGGCGATGTCGGATTGCTCCTCGGTACCGATGAAATTCAAGGGGTTAATGAGGTATTCGCCCCGTGCGTTCTGCTCGGCGCTTTCCACCCAGGCCTTGCCGATTTCTTCGTAACCTTCGAAAGAGGAGATGATTTGTCCCATATCGGGGCTGAAATGACCGTAGCCGTTGCCGTCGATCGGGCCAAAGGCCTCGTTTTCACGGGAGGGCTGGGTGTCAAAGCCATCGTAGCAGCCGATGTAGCGCATCCAGCGGCCGCTGTTCCAGTTGATGAAGGCGGAAATGTCGGTGATCTCGGCGCGCTGGCCGTTCCAGGTGACGACATCCTTGTTTTTCTCATCGGAAAGCCAGGCCTGACGCTCCTCCTCGGACAGGGAGGAGAGATAGATGGTGGCCGACTGGTTCATCATCCCGATGAAATACGGGGTATAGGTATCCTGCTCGCCAAACCCGATGGGGGTTCCGGTCAGGGGGTGCTTCAGGTGCAGCGAGTTGACGTATTCTTCATAGCGCTTTGCCATGGCGCGGCTCATGGCGACCGAGGTGGGGTCGTCGGCAAACAGGCCCTTGACACGGTCAACGCTGAACATCCACTCGTAGGCCAGGTCAATGTGCTTGAAGTCGGTAATGGGAGAGTTGACCACGCTGCAATAGATGTCATCACGGCCGGGAGCGGCGCCGATTTCCTGCAGGTATTTGTCATAGTGTGCGCTGTTGCCGGTGACGCCCAGCAGAACGCTGTAACCGCCGCCGGAGCTGGTGCCGTCGGCAATGATCTTATCCGGGTCGCCGGGGACGATGCCCTTGTTGTAACGCAGATACCGGATGGCGGCCTTCAGATCCACGACGGTCATGGGGACTTCGCCGCGGCCCACATACACGCCGTCCACGACGGTATCGCGGCCGCGGGCGCCGGGAGAGGCCAGAATATAGCCCTCATAAAGTGCGCGGGGGATAAAACCGCGGGTGGAATCGTGCCACTCTTCGGTGTGAGAGGAGTAGCTTTCGTTCTTTTCGACATTGGTGGTGGCGCCCTGCTTGAGTTTTGCTTCAAATGCATGGGCTGCAGCGAGGCTTTCCTGCTCTTTTTCAATGGTGTAAGGCTCTGCGCCGGCCATGCCGCCGGTTCTCTGGATCAGATAGATGGGGGCGGTGTGGTCCTCGGCCAGGGATTCGGGCACATAAATGTTCATGACCTGAATCTCGGGAGCGTTGGGATTGGCAACATAGGGAATGTTTTGATAAAAGCGGTAGGGGATTTCGGTGCCCTTCACCGTAACGCAGCCGCTGGTATAGGCGGCGGGGTCAAAACGCAGGTTGACAGACATAACGATCGCCTCTCCTTACATAATATAATATATTCCATCTTATCTGTCGCGAGGGGGAAACGCAAATCAATCTTTTTTATGTGGAAATCAGAGAACCTGATACGAAGGAAACCCAGAGGATCAGAAAGAAGGGGAGAACAGGAAGTAACGCTTGATATGGTACTCCCGGACACTGTGAACGTGCCGGCGCATGGTTTCCACCGCGGCGTCAATGTCGCGGGCTTTGATGGCGGCCAGGATTTCCTGATGCTCCTTCAACGCGGTGGAACACAGGTAGGCGTCGTTCTGAGCGGTTGCGGCCATCAGCCGGATGGGGGAGTAAATCACATTTACGTATTGGGCCAGCCGCTTGTTCTTGGAGTAAAGCGCCATGGTGGTGTGCAGTTCCATGTCCAGCGCCATGAATTCGCTGCCGGACAGGGATTTCATGCGCTCGGTGATTTCCTCCAGATGAGCCAGCTCGGCATCGTTGATCCGCTCGGTCAGCAGTTTGATGGACATGCATTCCAGGGCTTCGCGGATGTCATACACCTCGATCATGTCCTCAAAACGGATGCGGGAGACAAAGACGCCGCGGCCTTCGACGATGTCAACAAGACCCTCTTTGGCCAGATCGGTGAACGCGGCGCGAATGGGTGTGCGGCTGACACCCAGTGCTTCACACAGTTTGCGTTCCACGATGGGTTGGCCGGTTTTCAGTTCGCCGTTGAGAATTTTTTCCTTGATGCTTTCGTATGCAAGCTGTTTTTTGGACTTTGTCTGTCGTGCCATATTACCCTCCAAATACAAGTGTTTTATTTTTTCGCTTGTTTGGTATGTAGATGGTATTAAATTTAGAACCGATCTGGAATAGCGCAATGCGAATGGGTGGGAAACCGGGGAAACCGGGGCTGGGTTGCTTTTTGATACCAACAGTATACAATTGTTCTAAAAAATAATCAAGATGTATTTGCTTTTGAACGGCTAAATGGAAATAATATCCGCGTTTTTGAGATCAAAATGTAACCTGCTGTCCGTTTTTCGTTTTGCTGTCCGGGTGCAGCAAAGAAAAGTGGAGTAAAATATTTTGTTTGAATAATATTGAATGTGTGTACTTGACATTTGGTATTTTAAAACTTAAAATAGAAATACAAAATTTTGGTGAAAGAATTTTTCAAATATGCAGTATGGAGGAAATGCGTGATGGAAACAAAAATGCATGCAATCGTGATGCATGGCGCAAACGACTACTCCTATGAGACTGTGGATATCCCGCAGCCCAAGAGTAAGGAAGTTCTGGTTAAGATCAAGGCCGTTTCGATTTGCGGCTCTGACCCCAAGGTGTTTGACGGCGGATATCTGAGCATTGGCTGGCCTCCTCACTTCCCGTTTATTCCCGGTCATGAGTTTGCGGGTGAGGTCGTGGCTCTGGGTGAGGATGTGACCGAGTTTCAGGTGGGCGACCGCGTTGCCGGTGAAGCGCACTGCGGCTGCGGTACCTGTGAGAACTGCCGCAAGGGCATGTACAACCTCTGCCTGAACTACGGCAAGGTGGAAGCCGGTCACCGCCATTACGGCTTTACCTATCAGGGCGCATATGCCGACTATAACGCCTATAACGTGCGTGCCCTGACCAAGATCCCGGAAAACGTGACTTACGAGGAAGCGTCTCTGGCGGACACCGCCGGCACTTCTTTGCAGGCCATCCGGCTGACCGGCATTGTTCCCGGCGGCTATACCCTCGTCATCGGCCCGGGCCCCATCGGCATGTTCTGTATGGAACTGGCCAAGGCCATGGGAAGCAAGACCATCATGGTCGGCCGCGGCAACCGTCTGGCTATCGCGGGAAAGCTGGGTGCGGACTACCTGATCGATTTTGAGAAGACTCCCGATGTGGTCAAGGCGGTGCGGGACATCACCGGCGGCATCGGCGTGGATCAGGCCTTTGAGTGCGCCGGTACCGACGATGCCATGGCACAGTGCATTTATGCCGCACGCAAGAACGGTCAGGTCGCCTTTGTGGCGCTGCCCACTCAGGACATGCACCCCATTCCCATCAAGACCATGGTCATGAACCAGATCCATCTGCACGGCTCCCGGGCCAATCCCGTCTGCTGTAAGGATGTGCTGGAGCTGATGTCCACCGGCAAGATCAACGCAAAGGATATGATCACCCACGTGATCCCGCTGTCCGATTTCCACAAGGCCATGGAAACCTTCACCAAGCGTCTGGACGGCGCCATGAAGGTGGTCGTGACCCCCTGATTCCGGACAGGCAATATAAGAGTCAGATTTAATCAACATATATTTTAAAAGGAGAGATTCAAAATGGCACGAGTAACTTACAAAAAGGAAGTCATGGGCGAGACTTGGTATATGACCGACTACCCCAAGATCCAGTTTGAGAACAATTCCACCGGTCTGCTGAAGAAGCGCATCTGGGAAGCATCTGTGGAAGAGATCGAAGAGATCCTGAAGGATTATGATCTGCCCGCAGAGTCCGAGCTGGGCAAGGCCGGCTGCTACATCCAGAACACCCCCCGCTATCAGGTCATGGAGAAGCGCCGCAAGAACGACGTCGTCCTGATCCCCATCGGCACCACCGAGAACCACGGTGTTCATAACCCCTCCGGTCTGGATACCTACATGGTCACCCAGATCTGCGAGGCCGTCCGCCGCAAGACTGCCAAGATGGGCATCGAAGTTGCTCTGGCTCTGCCCCCCATCAACTACGGCGGCCACCCCTATCACCACGTTGCCATGCCCGGTACCTATATGGTCACCGAGGAAGTGGTCCGCGAGACTCTGATCTACACCATGCTGGGTCTGTGGGATGACGGCTACCGCAAGTTCATCCTGGTCAACAACCACGGCCACAAGTGGATGCTGGAGTCTGCCGTTCAGGAGTTCTTCAAGCGCTATCAGCTGCCCGCCATCGTTTCCGAGCTGGAGTGGCACCGCGCCATCCGTGAGTTCTGGATCCCCATCGACGAGCCCGACTCCCTGACCACTCACTTTGTCCACGCCGACGAGGCTGAGACCTGCGTTGCCAACTACCTGTTCGGCGACATGGTCGATATGAGCGTCTGCGTTGATGCTCAGCCCAAGGGTCTGACTCTGACCGGTCACTATGACACCTCTGTTGACTCCTACGGCCGTGCTCACACCTGGTCCGAAGGCGAAGGCCACAACGTCATCGAGCGTTATGGCACTCCCGAGGGTGTTGTCGGCTATCCCAGCCGCGGCGACGCTTTCAAGGCCAAGCGCCCCATCGCTGCCATCTGCGAGTACATCACTCTGATGATCACCGAGATGCTG
>JAZOBG010000005.1:0-7303 GCA_045595865.1 Oscillospiraceae bacterium | reverse complement strand
TGGATCCAGGAAACTCTGCGCGGTCCCGTGCAGGACGCCCTTGTGATGGCATTTACGGCACTGGGTAATTCCGGCATCCTGTTTATCGTGGCAGGTGTGATCCTGCTGTTCTTTAAAAAGTCCCGTCGCGTGGGTATGGCTGCCCTGTTGGCTCTGCTGATTGGCTTCCTGATCACCAATCTGACCCTGAAGCCGCTGGTGTCCCGGCCCCGGCCGTGGCTGGACGTGGCTGGATTGATCAATCTGGTGGGGGAGAGTGCGTATCGTTCCTTCCCGTCGGGACATTCCACCTCGGCCTTCGCCTTTGGGTTTGCTCTTTTGTTCGGCGCGCCGAAATCATGGATGAAATGGACGGCCATGATCGTGGCTGTGCTGATGGCTCTGTCCCGTCTGTATGTGGGCGTGCATTACCCAACTGACATTGTGGGCGGTCTTTTGGTTGGTTTGTTGGCCGGATGGCTCGCATGGCAGCTTTGCAAGCGGATCAAAAGTAAATACATTCTGTAAAGTGAAAAGACGCCGGATTGATCCGGCTTCTTTTTTGCATTTACAGGCTTCGTTTAAAAAATTCAAACCAGTTTTCGCCCACGACAGCTGCGATTTCCGGGGCGAACCAGCCCCGTTCGCCCAGTTCCCAACGCAGGGTATCCATAGCTGCATGGTCGGGAAGGATATCAAAGGCCGGTACGGTGACCCCTTGATAGGTGAAAGTGTCGCTGCCGCCGCTGATGCGGATCATCAGATCCAGACCCAAACCGACCCGGTTTCTGCCGGCCCGTCTGCACAGATACTCGATGTGGTCAGCGAGTCTGGCTACAGTGGCCTGCTCCGGGTGGTCCACCAGACCGCTGTACCCGTTGGCGCCGATCATACCGCCGCTGGCTACAATGGCCGCGATGGTTTGATCGCTGAGATTGCGGTCCATAGGACGCAAGGCGCGCGGATTTGAGTGAGAGGCAAAGAACGGACGGGTGGACAATGCAGCCACATCATCGCATCCACCCTGATTCAGGTGAGACACGTCAATCAAGATACCCAATTCATTGGCGCGGCGCACAAGGTCTTTTCCAAAGGGCTTAAGACCCAGATGGTCGGTTTCCCCGTTGGGGTTGTACCCGGCACCGTATCCGGCTTGATTTTCCCGACTCCAGGTCAAGCCCAACAGGCGTACGCCGCGGGCGTAAAAAGCATCCAGTTTTGCAAGGTCGGTTCCAATGGGCTCTGCGCCTTCCAAAGACAGGAGCAGAGCGATTTTACCCGTCCAGCGAGCCTGCCAGACCTGTTCTCCGGTGGTGCAGAGAACGACTTCGCCATTCAGTGTGGCCAGTTCCTCTTCCAAAGCATCGATTTGGGCCATGGCTTCATGGTAGTATGCTTCGTCACTGTCCATTTGACTCAGATAAACAGCCGAAACGATCAGGCCCACGCCGGATCTGCGCCATTCGGGCAGATAATATTCTTCCATGACCCGGTTTTCACCGTTTCGATGGCATTTCAGCAGGTCCATGCCCAGATCCAGATGTGCATCAGAAATCATTGTTTTTTCGCCTCGATCAAGTGGTATTAAACAGTTGGTCAACCCAGAGGACTCCGTCCACGCTGCGGACACTGGAAAGCAGCTGCTCGGTGGATTGCCTGCGCCCCTCCTGCTGGATATCCAGAAGAACGGTGGTTCGCCCAGCCCGTTCATCCTGCTGCAAAAGAGAGGTCATGCGCCACCCCTGTTCACGCAGCGGTTCCAGTACGGCGGAAAGAGGAAGATCGGACTGCAGCTCCATATAAAGCTGAACCGAAGCGGGGGATTTAACATAGGTTTCATCCAGACGGTTCAGCGCAGCAATGACCAGCATCAGCAGCAGGAACATCACAAGGGCACCTTCGTAAAAACCAATGCCCACGGCCAGACCCATGCAGGCGGAGGCCCAAAGTCCGGCGGCGGTGGTCAGTCCCTTGACCCGCTGACCCTGTTGGCGGCCGGTGATGATAATGGTGCCGGCACCAAGAAAACCGATGCCGCTGATGACCTGTGCACCCATACGGGCGGGGTCGCCGTTGGGCTGAAACATCAGGGTGATGTACTGGTTGACCATCATGACGCAGGCGGCACCGATGCACACCACGGCATGGGTGCGAAGTCCTGCGGCGTGCCGTTTGCGGCCGCGCTCCACGCCGATCAGACCACCGCACAGGGCGGCGATCAGAAGGCGCAGTATGATGGAGAGCAGCGTTAACTCGCGCAAGGGATTCAATAAACTTAACATAACAGCACCTCCTCACTTCCATTATATACGCTGCGAAGTGATTTGTCCATGCGAAAGAACCGGATTTGACAGCGATCGTCAAATCCGGTTCTGATGAGACAAGAGAGTTTTTTAACCCAAGGGCAGATTCAGGCCAGAGAAACCCATGAATGCCATGGCCAACAGACCGGCGGTTACCAGAGCGATCGGGAAGCCCTCAAAAGATTTGGGACATTCGGCAAGCTCCAGCCGCTCACGCACCGAGGTGAACAGGATGATGGCCAGAGTAAAGCCCAAACCGCCAAATACGCCATAAAGAGTGGATGCCAGGGCGCCACGGCTTTCCTGCGCGTTCAGAAGGGCGGCGCCCAGTATGGCGCAGTTGGTGGTAATCAGAGGCAGTTGGGCACCGATTGCGGTGTACAAGGCAGGAATGGCCTTTTTCAGAAATAGTTTCACCAGTTGCCCCAGCGCAGCGATGACCAGAAGGAAGGTTAAGGTCTGCAGGAAACCATCCAGACCAAAAGGAACCAGAAGATAGGTGTTAACCGCCCAGGTGCAGAGTGAGGCAATGCCCATAACGGCAGTCACGATAAATCCCATGCCCAGTGTGGTGCCTGTTTTCCCGGACGGACTCAGGATGGAGTCAATGCCCAGAAACTGCACAAGGACAAAGTTTTCGGCAAAAATAGCGAAGATGGCCAGCGAGAGCAGCTCAGCAAGGTTCATGCCGGTCACCTCTCTTCCTGTTCGTAGTTCCGGGGCGGCGGATAAACTGCACCAGTGCAATCAGACAGCCCAGCACGATAAAGCCGCCGCAGGGGGACAGGATCAAATCCACGGGGTAATCCTTGAATACAGGAACAGGGAAGCTCCAAATGGTTCCGTTGCCCAAAATCTCGCGGACGGCGCCCAGAATGGCCAATGCACCGGTAAAACCGAGGCCGGAAAATAGACTGGAAAGGAGTGCCTTGCCGGGCGGGTTATCGAAAGCGAAGGATTCGGCGTGAATCAAAACGATGCAATTGACTGCGATCAAAGGAATGTAAAGGCCAAGGGATTCCGAGAGATCATGCCAAAAAGCCTGCATCAGCAGCTCCACTGTTGTGGTGAATGTGGCGATAATGATCAGGGAAGACAGAAGGTGGATCTCATGGGGAAGTCCGCGGCGTAACAGGGAAATGACTAAGCTGGATCCAGTCAGAACAGCGGCGGTGGCCAGACCCATGGCAATGCCGTTTTGCAGGGAGGTGGTGGCTGCCAGTGCAGGACACAGACCCAGCAGAAGCACAAAGGCCGGGTTACGGGAAAAGAGACCGTCCATGGCAATGCGGCCGGCTTCTCTGCCGTCCACGCAGAAATTATCGTTCAGCCAGGCGGCCGTGCGCCGAAAGAGAGAAAGAATTTGAGCACGTGTATCAGCCGTGTTCTTCAATGTCCGGACCTCCTTCCGCGTCATAGTTGAGAACGGCAGTCAGTGCCGTGTTGATGCCCTGAGTAACAGCCTTGCTGGTAATGGTTGCGCCGGTAATGGCCTGAATGGCATTGTGGCCGGTGTTGACTGTGACGGAACCGGATTTACCGATATACTGGTTCAAAAAGGCGGGGTCTGTCACACGGGAACCCAGACTGTTTCGTTCGGAGTGCTCCAGAATGGACACGCCGGTGACACTGCCATTGGTATTCACGCCGACCATCAGGTTGATGGCGCCGCCAAAGCCTTTGGGAGAGACTTCCACACAGTAGCCAAGGAAGGTGGTGCCGTTGTAAGCGCCGGAAATGCGGTCAATGGTGGTGTCTTCGCTGTACATTTCGGAGAATACGTTGGCATCCGGCATGACCGATGCCATGGCGGCCTGACGCTTTTCCTCGGCGCGCCGGACGATCGTGTCAGCGGTCAGGGTATGGACCAGAGCCAGTATGAGGACGGCTGCAACGGCAATCAGGAGCAGGGGAAGGCCCAGTTTCAAACCACGCTTCAGAGCAGAGACAGAGTTTTTGGGTTCCATCAATTCCATATTTTCATTCATGCGGCATTCCCTCCTTTCCACTTATTCCAGAAACGGGGCGTGCCGAACCGGCGGGGTAAGCAGAGCTTGTCAAACAGCCACACGAAGGCGTTCATAATCAGAATGGCAAAACTGACACCTTCCGGGTACACACCGAAATAACGCAGGGATATGGTCAAGGCACCGCAGCCAATGGCAAAGAAGATCTGACCGCCGCGGGTAATGGGAGAGGTTACATAGTCGGTGGCCATAAAGATGGCGCCCAGCAGCAAGCCACCGCCCAGCAGGTTGTAGAGCATCCATTCCAGAGGATCGTTGCCGTTTTGCGGGAACAGATAGGTCAGCACTGCTGCGGTGCCGAGATACCAGAGGGGGATGCGGGGAGAGATGACCTTGCGGCAGACCAGATAGATGCCACCCAGAATCAATGCGGCGGAAGACACTTCACCCATGCTCCCGCCATGGGCACCCACGAACATTTCCATCAGGCTCACGTCAGGGATCAGACCCTGGTGCAGGCTTGCCATGGGAGTGGCAGCGGTGGTGGCGTCCACGTTCATGCCAAAACCGGTCCAGAAATCGGTGCCTGCAGTCGCCCAGGTGTTCATCAGGGCGGGGAAGGAGAACAGGAACACGCGCCCTGCCAGCGCAGGGTTCATAAAGTTCCGGCCCAGACCGCCGTACAGCTGCTTGACCACCACGATGGCAAAGAAGGCGCCGACAATGGCGAGCCAGTAGGGGGCGCTGGCAGGCAGGCACATGGCCAGAAGCATACCGGTCACACAGGCGGACAAATCGCCGATGGACTGGTGCTTTTTCATGACCAGACGGTACAGAAATTCAAAAAATACGCAGGAGACCATGGTGATCAGGGTCATGATCAGCACACGGGGACCGAAGAAATAGGTGGACACACCAAGTGCGGGGAGCAGGGCGATCATAACATCCAACATGGCGCCGCGCACAGTGTCGCCCGAGGAAATATGCGGGGAGGAGGTCACGGTAAAGCGGGACGGACGGGTGAAATCCGTATTTTTTTGGGGTGCGGCGCTCATTGGGTATCCTCCTTTCCTGCATGGTCAGTACAAATTTTTTCCGGCTGTGTCTGATGGCAGAGCTCATTTTTTGCGGTGCGAATGGACTGCACCAGACGGATGTGCGAAGGGCAGACGTATGCGCAGGAGCCGCACTCCACACAGTCCATGATGTGGAACTTCTCCAGCTCGCGGAACCGGCCTTTTTGTGTGTACAGGTCAAAGTACAGGGGTGTCAGATTCATAGGGCAGACCTTTACGCAGCGGCCGCAGCGGATGCAGGGGAGGCTCTTGGCGGTGGGAGAACACTCCCGGGGATCCAGAAACAGCAGGGCGCTGGTGCCTTTGACGGTAGATGCGTCCAGATTGCTCAGGGCACTGCCCGTCATGGGGCCGCCAATCAGTACCCGTCCGGGCCTCCGGATCAAACCGCCGCATTCCTCCAGCAGATGCTCCAACGGGGTGCCGATGGGGACCAGCAGGTTGCGGGGTTCGTTGACGGCGCCGCCTGAAACGGTAACAATGCGGCGGGTCAGGGGAATGCCGTGGACCACTGCGTCATAGATGGCGGCAGCGGTGGCAATGTTGAATACGGCGCAGTTCACATCGACAGGCAGTTTGTCCGGGGGAACTTGACGGCCGGTCAGCTTCCGGATCAGCTGTTTTTCTGCACCCTGAGGATAGCGTGTCTTCAGGGTTACGATTCGGATGTTGCTGTCTTCGGGCAACAGGGAGCGCAGGTTCCGAATGCCGTCAAACTTGTTGGCTTCAATGCCGATCAGAGCGTTATTCAGGCCCAAAGCATGCATGAGGATCTCCACGCCGCCCAGAATGCGTTCTCCGTCCTCCAGCATCAGCCGGTGGTCGGCCGTAATGTACGGTTCACACTCGGTGCCGTTGATGATCAGCGTGTCCACATTGCCGATAGCGCCCTTCAGCTTGGCACTGGTGGGGAAGCCGGCGCCGCCCAAACCCACAATGCCGGCTTCGTTGATGAGATCAACCACTTCCCAGCTGGTGAGATTTTCCGGGTCGGCCTTGCGCGCCAGCGGGGGAGCAGGGGTATTTCGGAAATCATTCTCAATCACAACAGCCATAACGGAAGTGCCGTCGGGATGAGGGCGTGGTTCCACGGCGACTATAGTGCCGGAAACCGAGGCGTGGATCGGTGCACTTAAGCCAGTGGGTTGGGCAATTTTCTGGCCCAGCAGTACATGGTCACCCACGGACACGATGGGACTGCAGGGGGAACCAGCATGCATGACCATGGGAAGCACCACGTGGGTGGGGGCCTGATCCAGCGCGGTTACTTCGGAACCTCTGGTGGCTTTCTTTCGGTCATGGGGGTGGACACTTCCGTATAATCTATGCAGCATAGCGCATCACCTCGGTCGAGTTTGCAGAAGGAATGTTGCGGGAATTGGAAAGATATAATTGTATTTTATCGGAATATGCTGCGAATGTCTACTGGCCTGCGTATAGTTTTTATTCATAAAAAAGTGAAAATGTTGGTTCAATTGCAGTTGTGCAAACATGGGAAAACCGACGGGAAGGGGTGGAAGTTCCGTGTCCTCGTTGACAAATCGGTATTTAATTTGTATTATGAATGAAAATGCTTTTTCAGCGTGAATCAATGGTCCAAAGGAGGCTCATAAACCATGAAGATGCGCGGTGCAAAAATTGTACTGGAATGCCTGCTGGAGCAAGGGGTAGATACCGTGTTCGGCTATCCCGGCGGTACGATTTTGAATATTTATGATGAACTGGAGCTCGGCGGTTACAACAAAAAAATCCGCCATATCCTGACTGCTCACGAGCAGGGGGCGTCCCATGCCGCTGACGGCTATGCCCGTTCCACTGGTAAGGTTGGTGTATGTTTTGCCACATCCGGTCCCGGAGCCACTAACCTGACCACCGGTATTGCCACTGCCTACTACGATTCCTCGCCCGTGGTGTTTATTACCTGCAACGTATCAGAGGAACTGATCGGCAAGGACTCTTTTCAGGAGGTTGATATCAC
>JAZOBG010000004.1:0-19074 GCA_045595865.1 Oscillospiraceae bacterium | reverse complement strand
CAGAATGCGGGGGGTGTCATGGGTGCCGAGGGAGTTCATGGCGGAATAAAACGCCCAGGGAGGGTAGTGCTCCCGCAGGGTCTCCATGGCGGTTTTGAAGTCCCCGGGGTTGCCCCCTTGCAGGAAATTCAGCAGGGCGGTACGGAAGGGGTAATTCATCAAGCCGTCGCAGTGGCCGCCCCAGATGTGTCTGCGGCGCACCCCGTAGGCCACCTTGTTGGAGCCGTCCTCCCACACTTCGCCGATGATAACGGCATCGGGCTTTTCCGTCCGGATGGCTGCGTGGACGGTATGGAGAAACTCGTCGGGCAGCCCGTCGGCCACATCCAGACGCCAGCCGTCGGCACCGGCACGCAGCCAACGGCGCACGATGCTGTTTGGGTCTGCAGCAATGTAATTGACATAGCTTTCGCAGCTTTCCTCCACTCCGGGCAGGGAATAGATGCCCCACCAGGAGTCGTATTTGTCCGGCCAGTGTTCAAAGCGGAACCACGGGTAGTAGGGAGACTCCTGTGACTGGGCGGCACCTACTTCGGGATAGCTGCCGTCACCGTTGAAGTAGCGGCTGACATAGCCGGTATGATTGAACACGCCGTCCAGCATGATGCGCATACCCAGCACGTGGGCGGCGTCACAAAGGGCGGTGAAGTCCTCGGCAGTGCCCAGCATGGGGTCGATTTTCTCATAATCGCCGGTGCCGTAGCGGTGGTTTTCGGAGGCCTCAAAAATAGGGCAGAAATACAGGGTGTCGATGCCCAGTTTGTGCAGATAGGGCAGACGGCTGCGGATACCTGCCAGACTGCCGCCGAAAAAGTCGCGGTTGCGGATCTCGCCGGTCTCATCGGGGAGATATTCCGGCTCAGCATCCCAGTTCTGGTGAACTGTGCGGCCGCCGATCATGCCGGTGGGGTCGGGAACCGACAGGCGATAAAAACGGTCGGGGAAGATCTGATAAGTCACACCCTCGCCAAACCAAGGGGCGGGCAGGTCGCTGTTGTCGTACACGGTCAGCTGGTACTCGGCTGACTGCCAGAACCGTCCGTCCAGTCCCTCCAGACGAAGGGAGTACCAGATCAGGCCGATATAGTCGCCCACATTCAGCTTGCCGGCGAAAATGTCCTTGTCTCCGGCCATGGCCCGCCAGGGCAGTTCCACGGTGACGATCTCATTGCCATGCTGCTCAAACCGGGCGGTCAACAGGGCGCGGGAAAAACCCTCTGCCCGTGGGGGACGGAGGGCAAAACGGACGGCTGTCCCGAAGGGGACGGCGCCGAAAGGTTTTTTGCATTGAAGGTCAAACGGATCAAAGTACATGATTATCACCGGATCAGAGTATTTTCTCCCTGTTCGGAACTTTGGGAGGTCTCCGAACTAAAGTAATAGGAAAGAATGTCGGCGGCAATGGCGCCTGCCTCGGTACCGGAGCCGGCCTTTTCCACCACGATGCACATGGCAATCTCGGGGTCGTCGTAAGGGGCGAAAGCCACGAAAACGGCGTTGGCTTCGCTGTCGGCGGCCACCTGAGCCGAGCCGGTTTTGGCACCCACCTTGACATCCAGATTGGCAAAATACTTGGCGACCGAGCCGGTCTCGGTCACGGCCAGCATGCCGCGCTTGACGGCGTCCAGATGTTCCGGGTCGATTTCGATGGTGTCCAGCAGCTCGGGCTCACGGGTGTAGATCACCTGGGAGGAGTCCGCTGACTTGACCTCCTTGAGCAGGTGGGTGGAGTAGTGGTTTCCGCCGTTGACCAGCGTGGCGATGTAGTTGGCCAGCTGCAGAGGGGTGAACTGATTGTTTTCCTGCCCGATGGCAACCGACAGGGTGGAACCCTCGTACCAGATCTGATGCAGGACACTTTCGGTGTACTCCCGTCCGGCCACCACACCGGCGGATTCTCCGGCGATCTCAATGCCGGTGGTCTCACCCAGACCGAACATCCGGGCGTACATGTTGGTTTTGTCAATGCCCAGCCGGCGGCCTACATCGAAGAAAAAGACGTTGCAGGACTCGGTAATGGCCTCTGATACGTTGACGGCACCGTGAGTGCCGCCGTACTGACGGTAGATCCAGCACTTGGGAGCCTGTGCGATGTTATCGGTATAATAGGTGTATGCGCCGGTGTCCAGAATTTTGTCGTCGGTGGTGATGATCCCTTCTTCCAGAGCGCCGATGGCGGTGACCATCTTGAAAGTGGAACCGGGGGCATAGCGGCCCTGGATTGCGCGGTTATACATGGGCTTCAACGGATCGGTGCTGATTTCGCTCCAGACAGCCGAGAAATTGGCCAGATCGTAGGTGGGATAGGAGGCCATGGCCTTGATCCCGCCGTCGTTGACATCGACGATCACGGCAGCTGCGGGCTGCTCCTCGGGCATGGTGGAAATGTATTTTTCCAGCGCCCGTTCCACCGCCTCCTGTAAGGGAAGGTCCAGAGTCAGGACCACGTTGTATCCGGGGGAGGGGGACTGTTCTTCGCCGGTTTCGGAATCGATTACCCAGCTTTCGCTGACGATCTTTCCGCTTTCATTGGTTTCCACAATGCGCTCACCGGAAGTGCCGCGCAGATATTGCTCAAAAGCCTTCTCAATGCCGTCCCGGCCCACGGTAGCATCCATGGGATAACCCAGTTCTTTGTATGTTTCGGCCTCCTCGGCGTAAATGGGGCCGACCCGGCCCAGCAGATGGGCGGCATAGGAGGTGTTGTACTGACGGACAGAGGTGGTTTCGAACTGAACACCCACCAACCCGCGCTCTTTGACGACAGAAATCAATTCGATGCCCACATCTTCTGCGAAGATATAGGCATTCCAGTTAATGTCTTTGGAACGCAGATACAGTTCATATAAAACACCAACGATACGGCGGTTTTCCGCAGTGGGGCCGCCCTCCAACCCAAAGGAGTCGCACATCAATGTCAGCAGTGCTTCGGCGTCGGGCAGTTCGGCGTCAGGTGCCTCGGTGGGGTCGGCGGTCAGCCATTTCATCTTCAGGGACAGATGGCCCAGACGGGTCAGGGTACGCACCGTTTCACCGGTCTTTTCATCGGTGGAGACTACGAAGTAAGGTGTATCGGTAGTGAAGGAATAGGGAGCCCGGTTGGAAATGGTGAGGGAATCGTTCCACGCCACCTGCTGTTCCTCGCAGATTTCCAGCAGCTCCCGCAGGGTCTCGTTGCGCTGTTCCGCCTTGCCCATCAGGGAGAGATCCAGCGTGGCTTGATAGCAGGTGCGGTTGGTGACCAGAACACGGCCAAGGGTATCCAGAATATCACCGCGGGAAGCGTCCACCGTTTCGGTTTCCACAATTTTACGTTTGGACTGTTCCAGATATTCCGCGCCGTGTACGATCTGCAGATCGTACAGGACGAAGAGGAAGATTCCGACAAATACCACCAGCAAAGCGAGGAGCATCCAGATGCGGCGGGGAACCAGACTGTTTCCTTCGGTATTTTTTTCGTACATGGACGCTCCTCCTTCTAAGAAGAATCCGTGCCGTCTTTGAGGGAATACCGATTGAATCAGTGTTTCCTTGACGGCACGGTAAAAAAATCAAAGTACGGTTGCCTTAGGAACTCTGTGAAAAACCCAGAGGAAAATCCCGTAGACAAGGGGAAGAAAGACCAGCGACCAGAAGATCTCTCCCACAGCGGTAAGCAGCAGAGGGCCCAAAGGCGCGGTCTGACGCAGAAAAAACCAGATGACCCGAACCAGATTGATGAAAATCAGCGAGCTGCCGGAACAGATCAGGCACCCGATCAGATTCTGCTGTACGCCGTAACGGGCCGCAGCGCCGGAGCAGGAACCCAGAAAAGCCAGAGCGAAGGTCATGGTGCCCGGGATACCGGGTATGAGCGCGTCGGCCAGAATACCGACGAACAGGCCAAAACCGGCGCCGCCCACGGGCCCTTCCAGCACGGCCACCGTAATGGCAGCCACGGGGAGCAGGGAGGGAATGATCCCGAATATGGGGATTCTGGGGAGGAGGAATACAGTTAAAATCAGAACGGGGAGCAGTGCCAGCGCGTACACCAGCCACTTGATGCAAAAATCTCGTCGTGTCATGGCATTACTCCACGATGTCAAACTGCGTGATGATAAAAACCTGACGCAGTTCATCCAGATCGGCGGAAGGGGACAGAATGGCATAGCGGCCAATGCCGGAGGCTTCGGTCCGGATCTCGTCAATGGTGGCTACCTTCAGACCAGAGGGGTATACGCCGCCCATGCCCGAGGTCATTACCTCGTCACCGGACAGGAGCAGGGTGGTTTCTGGCAGGTAGGACAGTTTCAGCTTGCCCTGTCCCATCAGGGTGAAATCACCCTCCAGAATGGCGGCGCTGTTGGTGCGGGCCACCAGTGCGCCCATTTCCAGTTCCGGGTCGATGACCGTGATCACGGTACACCAGTTCAGGGAGACTTCCTCCACGATGCCCACCAGATTTCCGTAGCGGTCCACCACGCAGTTGCCGGCGGAAACGCCGTGATGGCTGCCTTTGTTCAGGGTCAGGGTGGAAGTCCAGTTGGTGGCTCCGCGGGCGGTGACGTTGGCCAGTTCCCAGACAAAATCCTCCCGCTTCTGGTCCAGGCCGAGGATGTCGCGGAGAATCTCGTTTTCTTCGATGGCATCCTCGCTGTCGCGGTTCAGAGCTTCCAATTCCGCCACACGCTGTTTCAGCTGTTCGTTTTCTTCCACCAGCGCATCGTAACGGAAGGCATAATCATATCGGTTTTCCACCCAGCTGGCAAAGGAACTGACGGCGCCACGCAGGGGGGCGGTAATCACGCCCAGAGCGCCTGAAAGGGGGTTGGCCGAGCCGCCCATCAGGGAAGAAACGACGAAAGTAACCACCGCGATGACCGCGGCGGCTGCAACGATCCATATTCCCTTGGGGCGAGAGCGTTTGTTCAAAATGAGAACCCCTTTGACTTAGTTTTGGGCGGCCAGCTTCAGGCAGTCCACGCCGAATTGCTTCAGCATTTTGGCAAGAAGGACGACGGGAAGACCCATGACGTTATAGTAGTCGCCTACGATGCCTTCCACCAGAAGACAGCCGTAGCCCTGAATGCCGTATGCACCGGCTTTGTCCATACATTCGCCGGTGGCAATATATTCTTCCACCTCTTCGGCCTCCAGAGTCCGGAAATCCACCGAAGTGACCTCGTGGTCGGTCAATACCCGGTCGCCCATACGGACGGTAACGCCGGTGAATACGTGGTGGCGCACACCGGACAGGGCGGAAAGCATTCGGAAAGCATCCTCATGGTCTGCGGGTTTACCCAGCACGACGCCGTCCATGGCCACCACGGTGTCGGCGGCAATGATCAGGTCGTCGGGGGACACTTCGGCGGCTACGGCATCGGCCTTGCGGCGGGAAAGGATCTCCACCTGCTCGGCAGGGGGAAGGGCTTCGTCCACCGATTCGTCGGCGTCGGAGGTAATGATGTCAAATTCTTCAATGCCCATGCGCTCCAGCAGTTCCCGCCTGCGGGGGGAGCCGGAAGCAAGAATGATGTTCATATGGTTTCTCCTTTGTGGGAGACGGCTTAGTCGTCCATCTCGGCCAGTGTGGGGCCCTGTTCCAGAGTGCCGGTCACGTGGACAGGGTGAGCCAGAAACAGGTCGTCATCGCTGAACCAAAACTCAAAGATACCGTCGGGGCCGGCCAGAACGGAATCGATCTGGAACTGTTCGGCAAGGATTTCTGCGGTATACAGTTCGGCTGCATCGTCTTCACTCTGAAGCAGATCGTTGACACGCTCCAGCAGCTGTTCGGCAGCATAGGCGCGCACGCGCTGATCCCAGTTTGCCTGATCCGCCATCAGCGCCTTGGCGGTCTCCTGCGCGTCGTCCAAAGTTTCCTCGTTCCGGTCCAGATTCAGGGAGATCTCCTCGCCCTGCCATTCCACAGAGGCGTCGTACCAGCCCAGATTACGGTTCAGGGTAAAGGTGCCCAGACCGTCGACCTCCAGCTTGACCGGCTTTTTCTGTTCTTCCAGCAGGGCCTTCAGTTCGGGGTCAAAGCCGGGTTTGGGCAGGTCGGTGATCAGGAAGTGCTTGTCGTCCCCGGACGGGCGGACGGTGGCGGAAATGATGAAGTTGGGGGGAGTGCGCTGACGCAGATATTCAAGCAGCGTTTCATCCACCATAGCCTCCAGTAGGGCCGGTTCCCGGTGAAGTTCCTGCTCATACTCGTCCAGCCATGCGGTCAGGGCGATCGTCACATGGAACAGATCGGTGCCTTCAACGGGGTTGTGAGCCACGCCGCCGGGACTGGTGATACCCACCAGATCGGTTTCCTTTTCGGGGAATCGGGCCAGAAAGGTTTTGCGTTTGTCCTGTGTGACGGTTTCGTCGGGAATAGCCGAGGACTCCTGTTCCACAACAGGAGTTTCGATGGGCTGTGCAGTTTCCTTTTTCTTCTTGAACAGACCGAACATATTTCTATGCTCCTCTCAACAGGGTAATGTGATTATTTTCCGGTGGAACCGAAGCCGCCGGCGCCGCGGTCGGTTTCGTCCAGCTCGGCTACCTGCACCACGGTAGGTTGAGTGACGGGGAGAACGGCCAGTTGAGCCACCCGGTCGCCGGGCTGGATGGTGTAGGGAACATCGGACAGGTTGGTCAGACCCACCTTGATCTCGCCGCGGTAATCGCTGTCGATGACGCCCACGCCGTTGGACAGGGCGATGCCGTGCTTGGCGCCCATGCTGGAGCGCACAAAGACCAGCGCCACATAGTCAGCCGAGGGCAAAGCAATGGCGATGCCGGTGGGGAGAAGGGCGCGCTGTCCGGGTTCCAGAACCAGCGGCTCGTCCAGGCAGGCGGTCAAATCCATGGCAGCCGAGCCGGGGGTGGCATATTTGGGCAGGACGGCCTTGGGGGAAAGGAGTTTGATGTTCAGTTCCATAAGGGGTTACTCCACTTCTCGATAGTATAGTCCGCGAGTGTACTCGGGTGGGGTCCACTGGCTGCGATTCAGATAACGCTCGGCCACCTGCAGGCACTCGAGAGCGTTTTCGGTGGTGAACTGCAGGCGGGCGGCCCAGAGACCCAGTTTGCGGTAATCGGCCTGCTTGTCGGCCAGAAACAGCTTTTTGGAATTCAAAATCTCGTTGCGGCAGCCGGGAGCCTTGACCACCGGGAACCGGGCGCCGGTGCGGTCGGTCAGGACGTTGTTGTTGTCGCAGTTGCAGCGATTAAACCGGCCGGAGATAATACAGTTTTCGGTGATCATCAACGGCAGGCGGCCGTAGACGATCAGTTCCAGATCAACCGCCTTGGACAGATCGCGGATCTGGGACAGGCGGGATTCAAAGGACGCGGTGGCCGACAGGAAACCCATGCGCTTGAGTTCCTTCAGGGTCTGGGAGTTGTACACGCCCAGACCGAAATCGGCGCGCAGATTCATGCCGGCATCCCGTGCGGGTCGAATCAGACCGAGGGTGCCGATCAGGGCATCGGTGATGCCCATGGCGCGCGCGGTGTCCAGATCCTTTTTCAGAAGGGTTTTTTCGTTGTCCCACAAAATACGGGGCAGGGTGACGGTGACGGGGATCCCCTTGGAGTGGGCGCGCTCCACCACTTCGGGGTGAGCGGCGGCTTCGGCCACGGGCAGGTAGATCATGGCCGGCTCCAGATTGATCATCTCCTGTGTCATCTGACGGGCATGGGAGAAGGAGAAAATCAGCTGAGGCTCCTTTCGGTTCCCTTCGTAGCGCACGCCGGGGTTGAATTCGGCCTTGCGGCGCTTGGGCGGAGCAGAGCGCTGGGCGGCCAGATCCTCCAGCACCAGTCGGCGCATGGCGTTCAGGGAGGAAAGCGGAAGGGAAAGTCCGCTCTTCACATGGGCCTTTACATCGGTACACAGGAAGGGGGTGCCGCCGGTCTTGGAAAGCTGGGCACACACTTCCTCCTGAGTCAGCGCACGAGTGCGGGCCGCTTCAGGAACGGGGCCCTCGGCGGTGACCACGCGGCCCTGGTCGTCCTCCACGCCCACTTTGGCGGGTTCATCGGGCAGGACCATGGCATAGAAGGTCACGGGGACGCGGGGGTTTTCCTTGGTGTAGAACGCCTTGGCCTGAGCGAACAGCTCTTTGGGCTCGGACTCCTTTTCTCGGACGCCGAACATTTCGTTTCCGGTTTTGTTCACATAGTATCCGTCGGTAAAACCCTGACGGGAGAAGGCCTGCTGCAGCTGGTTCAGCTCCTGACGGGTGGGTTCCCGGCCCTCGCGGATCAGCTTGGAATAGATGCCGGTGACGACAGACACATATTCGGGGCGCTTCATGCGGCCTTCAATTTTGACGCAGGCCACGCCCATCTCCTGCAGTTCACGCAGATACTGCGCCAGAGACATATCCTTCAGCGACAGAGGGTTGGCATCGGCGGCATCGCTCCAGCCGTAATTCAGGCGGCAGGGCTGGGCGCACAGACCGCGGTTTCCACTGCGGCCACCGATGATGGAAGACATAAAGCACTGGCCGGAATAGCACATACACAGGGCGCCGTGGACGAAGGTCTCGATCTCTACGGGAGAATGGGCGCAGATGTACTCAATGGCCTGTTTGGACAGTTCACGGGACAGGACCACACGCTTCAAACCCATGTCGGCCGCCATCTTGACGCCGTCCAGTGAGTGAATGGACATCTGGGTGGAGGCGTGCAGGGGCAGGTCGGGTACCGTCTGGCGCAGCATACGGGCCACACCCAGATCCTGTACCAGAACGGCGTCGGCGCCCAGATCGGACGCTTCGGCGGCCACCTTGGCGGCCTGCGGCAGTTCCCGGTCGGTCAGCAGGGTGTTCATGGTCAGATAGACCTTAACACCCCGCAAATGGCAATAGGAAATCGCCGCCGCAGCTTCTTCCTTTGAGAAGTTTTTCGCATTGCGGCGGGCATTGAAATTTCCATATCCCATGTAAATGGCATCGGCCCCCGACTGCACCGCGGCGGTCACAGCCTCCGGCGAACCGGCGGGGGCGAGCAATTCCAGTTTGTTTGCCATATCAGCGGCGGTTCTGCAGCTTAAAGATCTCGCGTTTGGCTTCGGACAGCTCCTGCTTGACCTTGGCGCCCTCCTCCAGATAATCCTTCAGCTGGCGGCGCAGGTTCTCGGTGGACTCCAGCTCCTTGAAGTAATCCTCAGCAATGTTCATGGCAGCCAGAATGGTGCTGTCAGCCAGAGACAGATTGCTGCCGTCCATAACTTCACGGATCCTGCCGTCCACATGGGCAGCGATTTTTTCCACGGCGGCGGCGTCCTGATCGGCGATCAGGGTGTACTTCTGGCCTGCGATGGTAACGGTCACTCTGTTTTTCATTTATAAGACCCTCCCGCTAATTTATATAGATATAGAAATTATATCACAGATAACGGTGAATGAAAAATGAAAATATATTAAATTTTGCACTTTTTGACGAAAAATTTTCGCGTTGGAAAAACCACGGCATGAAACGACTGTTTTTTCTATTTACGGCGGCGGTTTTTTCGTGTAAAATAATAGGACTAAAGAAAAGGGGGTGTCGAAATGGCGGATCTGATTTTGGGTCAGGTAGTGTCCCTGTCTGCGGATGCGGCGGACAAGCTGATTGCCCGCGGGGAAGGGGATGCTGCGCTGCTGTGCCTTGCGCTGCTTCGCCACGGCACCCCGGAAGCTGCCCGAAAGGCTCTGCGCTGGAGCGGCGAGCGTACCGACCGGGCGTGGGCGGTTCTGGCTGGATTGGGACTGGTGGCCGATGCAAAGGCGCCCGAAACGGCGCCTCCCGTGTTGGAAAACGACGGCCCACCCGACTACCTTCGTGCCGACATTCTCAGCGCCATGGAGGAAGGCCCCTTCCAGAACCTGTACCATGCGGTGGAGCGGCGGCTGGGCAAAAAGCTGTCCGACACCGACCTGAAAAGCCTGTATGAGATCTTTGACTATCTGGCGCTGCCTGCCGAGGTCATTCTGGTGCTGGTCACCTGGTGTATCGAGCAGTTTCAGGAAAAATACGGCGCCGGTAAGATGCCCAAGATGCCCCTGATCAAAAAGACGGCCTACGCATGGCAGCGGCAGGGTGTGGATACCGCCGAAGCTGCCGAGGAATATCTGAAAAAGCAAACCGGCCTGCGTCGGCGGGAGCGGGAGATCCTGCCCCTGCTGGACATTGTGGGCCGTATGCCGCTGGACAGGGAGCGGGAGCACATCAGCAACTGGGTGACCATGGGATTTCCCAACGATGCCATCCGACTTGCTTACGAGAAAACCGTGTGGAAAAAGCAGTCCATGAACTGGCCGTACATGAATTCCATTCTGAACAGCTGGCATAAAAAAGGCCTGCACACCGTCAAGGAAATTGAGGCCGGAGATTCCGACCCCAACCGCAAAAAGACCCCGGCCACGCCCGCACAGACCCAACAGGCAAGAGAAGAGGCCTTTGACGATCGTCTGCGCCGCGACATGGAATGGCTCAAGCGGTTTTCCGAAGAAAACAAGATGGGAGGCGAAGGATAAATGTCCTACGATGCCGCCGTACTGCGTCGGGCCACAGCCCGACTGGAAGAAGAAAAGCGCCGCCGTGCCCATGCGCTGGAGCAGCGTCGCGGCGAGGTGGAGCAGCGCGTGCCCCGTGTGGCCGAGATCGACCGTCGTCTGCGCCGCACCCTGCTGGATGTGGCCCGGGTGACCTTTGAGGGCGGCGACCCCACCCCCAAGATCAACGCCCTGCGGGACGAAAATCTGGCCCTGCAGTCCGAGCGGGAGCATCTTCTGACGGCTGCCGGCTACCCTGCCGACGCGCTGGAGGACAAGCCGGCCTGCCCCAAATGTCAGGACAAAGGCTGGGTGGGTGCCCGTATGTGCGACTGCCTGAAGATCCTCTGCACGCAGGAGCAGATCAAGGAGCTGTCCAAGCTGCTCAATCTGGGGGAGCAGTCCTTCCAGAATTTCAATCTGGAGTATTATTCCACCGAGATCGACCCCAAACGGGGCGTATCCCCCCGGGAGAATATGATCCGCGTGCTGGATATCTGCCGCAATTACGCTTTGCGATTCGGAAAGTATTATTTCGACAATCTGTACCTGTACGGCAACCCCGGTCTGGGCAAGACCTTCCTGTCGGCCTGCATCGCCCGGGTGGTGTCGGAAAACGGTTATTCGGTGGTTTACGACACGGCGGGAAATATCTTCTCCGCCTTTGAGGCTCAGAAGTTCTCCAAGGACGACGAGGATGCCCGCGAGGCAAGGGAGGAGACCAACCGGTATCGGAACTGCGACCTGCTGATCCTGGACGATTTGGGCTGCGAGCTGACCACCACTTTCACACAGGCCACCCTGTACACCCTGATCAACACCCGTCTGGTGGAAGGAAAGCGCACCGTCATCTCCTCCAATATGTCCCCCGACGAGCTGCGCCGCCGCTATACCCCCCAGATCGCATCCCGCATAGAAGGGGAATACCGCGCCCTGCCTTTCTTTGGCGAGGACATCCGACTGAATGCCTTGCGGTAAAAGTACATAGGAATGCCAACAGCGGACGGGCTCATTTTGCACCGTCCGCTGTCATTTTTGCAGAAAAAAGAGGCTGTCTTTAAGACAGCCTCCCAATGATTCAGCACAGGGTTTCTTCGTGTTCGGAAAACAGCCGGTCGTTGATGTCGTCCAGATCCATATCGTGGGTCAGACCGTAGATGATGATCGCATCACGCTTATTTTTGGCGTACAGCTGGGCATAGCCGCTGTGTTTCAGCAATTCCTGAGTTTCTTCCAGACTGGCGGTCAAGCCGAAGCAGAGGCAGAGGATTCGGTTGCGGGACGGATTGCGTTCACCGGAGAAGATCTGATACAGATAAACATTACTGATGCCGGCTTTCTTAGCCAGCGCGGCCTTGGAAATGTTCTTTTTTTCAAACAGATTCATCAGCAGGTCCGCAAAGGTGGTATCATAAAAATTGTCCTGATTTTCCGTCAAAAAGCGATCCAGATCAGGGGCGGACATCAATTCATTCTGTAAATCGTTGGTGTCTTTCGTCTTCATGTGTCACTCTGCCTTTACAAAATTTTGCAAAAAACATATAATATTAACAATATCATACAGGAAATAACAAATGAAAACAATTAGCTGTCAGCATAAAGGGGGGTGGGAAATTTTATGTTTGCCGCGCTGGAAGCCTTGATTCAGAGCAATTATATACCGGAGCGCAAGTTAAAAGTCGGTGCGCGGGGTACGGTTTCCCTTCTCCGTGAGAAGAATACCGGCAGACGGGTGGTCTGCCACCGCTTTGCCGGAAGCGGGGAAGTATACGAGGCGCTGCGTGATATAAACTGCCCCCATCTGCCCCGTGTTGAGCAGGTGGCCCGACAGGACGGGCAGGTTTTGGTGCTGGAGGAGTACATACACGGCGATACGTTGGCATTCTTGTTGGAGGCGCGGCCTCTGCCTGATGAGCAGGCGCAGGAGATCCTGACCCAAATTTGCCGTGCGCTGCAGGTGCTTCACTCCCTCGGTGTGGTCCACCGTGACGTGAAGCCGGAAAACATCATTCTGCGCGGGGACGAGGCGGTTCTGATCGACTTTGACGCTTCGCGTATGTGTAAGCCGGAACGCAATACCGACACTCAGGTCATGGGAACCACCGGCTACGCCGCTCCGGAGCAGTTTGGGTTTTCTCAAACCGATGCCCGTGCCGACATTTTTGCATTGGGTGTGCTGCTCAACGAAATGCTGACCCGCCGGCATCCCGCCCGGGAACTGGCATCGGGATCGCTGCGGCCCGTCATCGAAAAATGCATCGAAGTGAATGTGGACAAGCGGTATGCCTCGGTGGAGGAGCTGCTGGCGGCCCTGAACCTGTCGGAAAGCGGGAAGAAAAAAGCAACGTGGTGGAGACTTCTTCCGGTGATTGCAGTATTGCTGGCCGGGGTGATCGTATTGCCGCGGATCCTGCCGGGCGAAGCCTCTGAGACACATGAACCGGAAACACCGGGCAGCATCGAAGTCGAAAACAGCCCTCCGCAGGAAACGGAAGAGCCCAACAACACACCCGAAATTCCGGAAATCACGCTGCAGCAGAGCAAAATCATGTGGCATGGTGATCCGGACATTTACGGCACGGAATTCCGGTACGATTTGGACGGGGATGGTGAAAGAGAAAAATATCTTTTTGCCGCCATGTTCAATTTTGTGGACGAGCCCCGGCTTTTGCAGCATTCCGGTTCGGCCATCAACGACAAGCCGGAGGTGCTGGAAGTGGTTGGCGCCGTTTGGGTGGAAACGGGAGAGGAAACTTATGAGCCCGTGGACGCCTTTGCAGCCCTGCTGACCGACAGCGCAGTCAACCTGCGGCAGATTGAGGGAGAACAAGAAGGCGTTGTGGAAGAGATCGGTGCCTTGTACGGTATCTGGCCGGGGGCTATCCGGGCAACCTTTGAACACGTGGGCCTTTGGTATTATGAGTGTTCCGCTGTGCTCGACGGCGAGACGCTGACCGCCGTGGGTTCCACACAGACCGATTTGCTTAGTGAAGCAGCTGCGTCGGTTGATCCCTATATGACGCCGTTCCAATATGATCTGGATGGAGACGGGATCCGTGAATCATACTGGTTCGGTGCCGTGTCGCAGATCGAGGATGGGGCGCTTCCACTGTATCACGACGGAACCGGTTTTCCTGAAGGGAACAGCAGCAGCCGACGAGTGGCCCCCTGTGTCTGGCGGCAGACCGGCCGGGACAAGTACGAGCAGGTGCAGGAATTTGCTTCTCTGCTGGAAAATCCGCAGGTTACCCTGCGCTGCGTAGAAGGTGAAGTGCAGCCGTGGAGCGAACAGGCAGAAGACCTGTTCGGGGTCTGGCCGGGGACCATGGAAGCAGTTTTTACCCACAGCGGGACCTGGATCTACGAATGTTCCGCCGTTCTGGCCGGCACGGAACTGACCGCCGCCGCCGTTACGGTTTGCGAGACTCACCCTCAAGGGACGCAACTGGATTAACACGGAAAGTATAGTGCCTATTTGCAAATTTTAGAAAAACTCTATGCTGCCAGTTAATTGTTTTGGCTGCTTGGACAGGGTATTCTATAAGGTGACGAAAAATACGCACACCATAAAATGAAATGGAGCGGATGAAACATGAAAATGAAGCGATGGATCAGTATACTGCTGACTCTGGCGCTGTGCCTGGGTCTGCTGCCGGGCGCTGCGCTGGCAGAAACCGACACCTCAAGTACACTACCCGAAGGTTACCAGCAGATGTACTTTGAATCCGACTCAAGCTATACCACTAACATCGAGTTCGCTCTGAACTACAGCACGGCATTGAACGGTAAGCTGTTTTCTGCTCAGAACAGCGACTCGTCCATTGCCATTACCTCTAGTGCACTATCCTTTAGTACAACAGGGTTGGGAGCTCTTGTTACTCCTCCAGATGGAAACATCGTATGGGATACCTATAGCAATGCTGTTGCCGGCACATCCGGTTTTTTGCTTTTTGAGAGCGAGACCGAAAAATATGCCATCGCTGTTTCGATTTACGCACCTTCAGAGGATAATCCCACCGATACCACCTTGATTTACGACGACAATGGCAACAGTGAATTTACCATGGATGCAGGCATGGAACAGGCATTTACCTTCCCGCCCACCATTTATGTGGATGGGGTAAGCACACGCTTGGTTGCCAAGGACTACAGCGGAGAGACCTACACATTCGCGACGACGGTTGGTTCCTTGTACTGGCATGAAGGATTTAACGAGCTTGCCATCAATACGGTTGGTATCACTTCCGACACAACGGGAAAAATCACCATCACAAATAAGGTTTCCGGTGAGGTTTACACTTGTGAGATCAAAGTCAACGCCGCATCCGGCGGTGACAACGAAAGCGATTCCAGCACCGAAGGAGATGCTCCCGCTGAAGTCGGACTGAAGCTTTGCACTGACGCAGCCGGAACCACAGAAGTTTCGAAAGTGGATGGTGTTTATAACGTAGGCATTGCCGAGGGCGTGACCACTACGGTTTATCTCCACATCACCGGCGGCGACAACGCAACCTTTGCTGATGACACCAGTTTTTCAGTTACAGTAGGCCCGAATGTTGAGATTGTTTCCAGCGAATTGTTGGAGAACAACACGGTGCTGGCAATCACACACCACGGCGACAGAGACTGGGCCACGATGGAAAATACCCGTGGCATAACCGTGGGCGAAAAAGAATTTTCTTTTGTCATTAAGTTTGCAAACCCGAACAGCGGCACCGAAGACGATGAAGGTGGTTCCGGCAGTGAAGACGATGATCCCATAACGGAAACTTCGATTGACTTGCAGCTTTATTCGGCTGATGGCACCACGTCAATTGCCGCAAACGAAGACGGAAGCTATATTGTAAATATCTCCGAGGGCACGGACACGATTGTTTATGTGCGGATCACCGGAGATGATACTGCTGTATTCGACGAAGGTACGGAATTTGTTGTTTCCGTTGATGGTCCCCCAGTTCCCATCGTTGACAGCACATTGTCCACCGATGGCAAATCGTTGGAAATCACCCATCACGGTAGCGTGGATTCGGCATATTTGGAATCCGGTAGAACCCTGTCCGTAAACGGACAGTCCGTTGGTCTTACCATTTGCTTTGTTCCCACCGTTATCTATGATGACAAAAACAGCAGCGTATTTCCTGTAACTGCAGGAAACCCGCAGGCATTTACGTTTCCTCCCCATGTTTATGTTGGGAAAATCCTTACGCGTATTACCAATGAAGATTATACCTTTACCTGTGATGAACAGATTGGTTCTTTGTTCTGGCATGAGGAGTACAATGAACTGGCTATCAACACCTCGGGTGTGACCGGCGTTGCCTCCGGCAAAATCTATGCCACCAGCAAAACGGATCCTACGAAGGTCTACACTTGCACGGTCACGGTCAAAGCTGCTGCCGGCGGAGATGAAGGCGGCTCCGGCGGTGAAGATGATAGCTCGTTCTACACACTGGTTTCGCCCAAGCGGAACCTCACCGAGGCAGACAAGGTCGGGGATGACTATGGGGAAAGCGGTCCCGCCGCCTTTGAATACAACGGAAAAACCTACTACCTCTGCACCATGGGTCTCAGAGCGGAGGAAGAGGGCACTTATCGTATGTCCTATGCTGGTGGAAGTGGGCAGGAATATCGCGAAGGAGCGACATTCCAGGGTGAGTTCTGCGTCGGTATCTGGACCGCCAACGCTGCGAAGGATTATTACACTCTGATTGACGGCGAAGAAAAGGCAGCCCTGCTCGCTGCCTTTGAAAGCTGGTCGGTCACGGCGTATCATTCGCCCGACCATCATATTCTGGATGGTTACCCCGCCACGGCATATCCCGAAATTTACAGTTGGACCGATGAAAACGGCTGGCCCTGCGGCACCATGTTCAAGCATGATGAGGATGGCCTTGGCAGCTGGTGGTATGCGTTTACCGGCAAAATGGAAAACGGGACGACCGTGACCACTTACGCAAAGAGCGGATATCATTTCCTTTACAACTCTTACCGGTACGAAGCGAAAGACGTGGCAGATGCCAATGCCAAGCTTCAGGAGTGGAGAAATACGGGATATTCAGACGATAATACATATCAAATCGACCTGCCGGCCGGTGAACTGGAAGGCGTCATTCTTGTCCCCATCGACATGGTCAATGTGGATATTAACGGCAGTGATTCACAAAACCGGACCGTTCTGTATGGCGGTATAGGTGGTGACGGCTATGCCAGAGTGCGGAACATTGATTTCGTTGGCTGCGGCTGGTGGGCCACCAACTGGCCCAACAACGACGTGTACGGCGGCGAACCCAATTACGGCCTGTACACGGCTGGCGGTGGTGAGTATATAGACTGTACCTTCAAAAACTACTACCACGCGCTGCACTGTGGGCCCAATGAGAGACAAATGGGACGCATCATTTTCGGCGGTACCGGAACCCTGTTTGAAAATAATTTTATTGCGCTGTATTTGAACTCCACCATGAACGGCGGTGGTGATCTGCAAATGACAGAAAATATCTTCCGTTACAACGGATGTGCTCTCTGGTTGGAAAACACAGGCAATCGCTTTACCTTGAACGATTATCATCTGACCCGCTGCAAGTTTTATGACAACGGCTGGGATATGATCAACCTGCTTGGCAAGTGTTTCTTCCTGCCCGGTCAGCTCTTTGAGCGGGACGGCCAGTACGGTCACGGCAAGTTCGCCGGCAGGCGGGACGCTCTGATCACCCCGCCGAAGGAGACCGCACCGCAAAGGGCATCCCATGCTGCGGCCAACGTTTCGGAGGAAGGCTCCGGCGTGTACACCTTCCCGGTGGCCAAGAATGACAAATTCAACGACTTTGATTACACCAATAAGGACGCCGTGATCGGCAACCACAACGCTTCCAACTGGTTGATCCCGGAGAAGGATCTGGACGGCAAGACCATTACGGTCATTCAGGACGAGAAGGGCGAAGACAAGGTTGTCTGGTCCTTTGGGGAATAAGGAGGAATAAGTGATGAAAAAACGAATTGTCAGTCTGTTTCTGAGCCTGCTCCTCTGCTTTTCTCTGGTTACCACTGCTCTGGCTGCCGGCGGCTTTGACGCCACCGTGCAAGTCGACCGTGAGACCGAAGGGCGGATCTATGTGACCGTCAGCGCCGACGACACCATTCTGGCCGAGAAAGTTCCCGCCCTGACTGTGCCCTGTGGCTTCTCGAACGCCGAAGTGATTTTCGCAGGACGGAGCCTTGCCTGCACCGTCGCCGATGGTCAGGTCAGCTTCCCCGTGGCGGCCAAGGGCACCTATGTCATCGTTGCGCTGTACGAAGTGACTTTCATCAATGGCTCCTTTGAGACTCCCCGTGCCGTGCGGCACGGGGTCGCCATCACCGAGCCTGCTGCCCCCACGAAAGAGGGGTACACCTTCAACGGCTGGCTGCTGAACGGGGAGGAATACGATTTCGATACCGCCGTGACCGGGAACATGACTCTGGTGGCTGACTGGACAGTCGAACAGTACACCGTCACCTTCGACCCCAACGGCGGCTCCTGCGACACCGCAAGCGTGAGCGTGGAACACGGCAGCACCCTCGGCGAGCTGCCCGTTCCCACCCGCCGCGGCTACTGGGAGTTCGTCGGCTGGTACACTGCTCCTTCCGGCGGAACCGAGGTGACAGCGGAAACGGTCATTACCGGAAATACCACCGTTTACGCTCAGTGGTACTATGACGAGCCTTACGTTCCCGTTGTTCCCTCCACCTCGACCGAGACTACCGAGAACGAGGACGGTTCTACCACGACCACCGTGACCAACAACCGCACCGGCACCGTCACAGAGACCACCGAGAATACGGACGGCTCGGTCACCACCGTGGAAACCAAAAAGAACGGCACCGTCACCGAAATTGTGGAGAACACCGATGGCTCCACCGTTACCACAGTGACCGAGAAAGACGGTTCCTCGGTCACTGTCGCCGAGCTGGCTGACGGCACCACCGCCACCATCACCACCGACACGGACGGCAAGACCGAAACCGAAGTGGTGATCTCTGAAGAGGCCGTTTTGTCCGGCACCACCGTGGCGCTGCCCATTCCCGCCGTGGAGCACACCAATGACAGCGAAACCGCTTCTGCCATTACCGTGACCACCAACAGCAAAACCGAAACCTCCGTGGCCATCCCCGTGGCCGAGGTCAGCACCTCCACCGTGGCCGTTCTGGTGAACGAGGACGGCACCGAGACGGTCATTACAGAGACTAAGATGACCGAAAACGGTCTGGTCATCGACGTGCCCGACGGCGCCGTCGTCAAGGTGGTGGACAACGCGATTTCCTTCACCGACGTCAGCGATACCGACTGGGAGCAGGAGGCGGTCAACTTCGCCAGCGCCCGCGGTCTGGTCAACGGCGTGGGCAATGACACCTTCGACCTGGACAGCAAAGCCACCCGCGGTCAGGTCATGACGCTGTTGGCCCGACTGGCCGGCGTGGACACCACCCCCGGCGAGGGTCAAATGTGGTACGACAAGGGCCGCGAGTGGGCCATGGCCAACGGCATTTCCGACGGCACCAATGTGGATAAGGCCATCACCCG
>JAZOBG010000003.1:0-3936 GCA_045595865.1 Oscillospiraceae bacterium | reverse complement strand
CGAAGAAAAGGCCCTGCTGACCGACACCGGCTTCGGCTGTTTCCCCGACCTGAAGGAAAAGGTTGCCGAAATCACCGATCTGCCTCTGATCGTTATGAACAGCCACGGTCATCCCGACCACTGCGGCGGCAATGCCTTCTTCGGTGAAGTGTACGCCGATCCCGCCGGCTACGAGGGCATCATGAAGTTCTCCGAAGGCGACTGCACTCTGCTACCCATCGAGGATGGCGCCGTGATCGACCTGGGTGGCCGTCAGTTCGAGGTCATTTCCACCCCCGGCCACATGGACGGCCACCTGTCTCTGCTCAACCGTGCCGAGCGTATCCTGCTGCCCGGCGACATCGTGCAGTGTGAGCATATCGTCATGTACCTGGGCCACGGCGTGGACTTCGCCAAGTACCGCGCAAGTCTGGTCAAGCTGCAGGACATGGCCGATCTGTACGACACCATTTTCCCCTGCCACGGAGACATTCCCACCCCCATGAGCAAATTCAATGACATCATCGCCTGCGTGGACGCATATGTCGCCGGTGAACTGGCCGGAACCGACGCAGTCGGTCCTGAAGGCTCTCCCTGCAAGGAATACACCAAAAACGGCTTCATCATTATGGCATAATTGCAAATATAATGTCAGCCCCTCCGCGAAACTTTCGCGGAGGGGCTGTTTCAGTCTATATACATTTTTCCGGCCTGCCATCCGACGCCGCTTTCATCGTGGAACCGCCTTGAAAGCTTCACCGACCACTTCGGCTTCGGCGGCACCGGCGGTCAGTTCCACCACACGGGCAGAAAAATCCTCCACCATATTTTCCGGCAAAAGAGCATGTACCGTCACATCGGCGGCATATTCCATCTCGCCCAGCACACCGCCCACGGCATCCACTTCCAGCTTCATGCGGTCAAAAAGGCTGTAGGGACAAATGGCGGTCACTTCCACCCAGCGGCGCACCACCGAAATACCGGCCGTATCCAAAGCGTCTTTAGCACTTTGGGTATAGGCACGCACCAAACCTCCGGCCCCCAGCAGGATGCCTCCGAAATAACGGGTGACCACGCAGCAGACGTTGACCACGCCCTCCTTCTGGAACACACCAAGCATGGGTTGTCCAGCAGTACCTTGGGGCTCACCGTCGTCCGAGTAACGCTCCACACCGCCTTCTTTCAGGCGATAGCACCAGCAGTTGTGGCGGGCATCGTGGTATTTTTTCTTCATTTGTTCGATGTGGGCGCGGGCTTCCTCTTCGCTTTCCACCAGCCATACATGACCAATGAAGCGGGAGCGCTTTTCCACAAATTCGGTCTCCGAATTTCCCGTGGGAACAAAATATTCGGTCATTCTTCCTGCCACTCCTCTCGCGTCAGGGCATAAAACACCGTTTCGTGGGTATCACCCAACAGGTTGGTCGTCTCACGGACCAGACGGCGGTGAAAACCGCACTTTTCAATGACCCGGCGGGACTGATCGTTGAAAGCATAATGCGCGCACCAGATAACCGCACAGTTCAGCTCGGCAAAACCACGGCGCATCAGTGCGTTGACCGCCTCGGGGATCATTCCCCTGCCCCAATAAGCCTTGCCAACCCAGTAGCCGATCTCTTTCTGCACCGCGTCGGCAGAAGCACATTCATCCCGCACCTCAGGGTCTTTCAGGCCAATGCTCCCAATGGGCAAACCGGTTTCCTTCAGAACCACCGCATATGTTTCCGGGGCGCTCAACACCCCCCGGATGACCCGCAGACTATCCGTTTCGTCTTTATGTACCGGCCAACCCGCCCGCGGCCCCACATCTGGGTCACAGGCATGGCGGTACAGTTCGGCAGCATCTGCGTCCTCCCACGGACGCAGAAGAAGCCGCTCGGTTTCCAGTGTCATGGTTATTCCTCCCAGGACTCCTTGGGACGGGACCAGCCCTCCACGATATAAGGCTCCACCTGCCCCAGCACTTTGGGGGTACAGACGGCAACCACCTCGATGTTCTCGCCGTATTCCACACTTTCCACTTTGACTTCCCGGTAGAGCATGTCCAGCACACCGCCCTTGTCGTAGGGCAGGTGCAGCACCACGCGGCAGGTCCCGGTATCCACCCGCTTGCCGATCATGGCCAGCAGATTATCCAGACCCTCACCGCTCTTGGCAGAGATGGAGACAATATCCTCTCCGTGGGGCAGAATATCACCCTCATACAGATCGGACTTGTTGTAGACATCAATTCTGGGGGTCTTTTCGGCGCCCAACTCCACGATCAGCTTTTCCACCACATCGGCCTGCTCCCGCCAGCGGGGGTTGGACACGTCGATGACATGGAGCAGCAGGTCGGCAAAAGACAGCTCCTCCAGCGTAGCCTTGAACGCGTCCACCAGATGGTGGGGCAGCTTGCGGATAAATCCGACCGTATCGGACAGCAAAACGGTGCAGGTTTCCGAGATCTCCAGCGTACGGGTGGTGGTGTCCAGCGTATCAAACAGCCGATTGTTGGCCGGGATACCGGCCCCGGTCAGCTTGTTGAGCAAGGTAGACTTGCCGGCATTGGTGTAACCCACGATGGCAACAACAGGCACCTCGTTCTTCTCACGCAGCACACGCTGGGTGGCGCGCACGCGGCGCACCTGCTCCAGTTCTTCCTTCAGCTTGGCGATTTTTCGGTGGATGTGGCGACGGTCGGTCTCCAACTGGGTCTCACCGGGACCACGGGTGCCGATGGCACCTTCCTGACGCTCCAGATGGGTCCACATACCGATCAGACGGGGCAGCAGATACTGATACTGCGCCAGTTCTACCTGCAGGCGGCCCTCCTTGGTCTGGGCACGCTGAGCAAAAATATCCAGAATCAGGGCAGACCGGTCCATGACCGACACGCCCAGATCTTCAGTCAGCGCACGCTGCTGAGAGGGTGACAGGGAGTTACCAAAGATAACCATGTCGGCCCCCTGGGCCTGCACCAGTTCCTTGACCTCCTGCACCTTGCCTTCACCAATAAAGGTACGGGGGTCGGGCGTGGCCTTGTTCTGCAGCACCATACCCATGCACCGACCGCCAGCCGTCTCCAACAGAGCCTCCAACTCCTCCAGCGACTCGTCACTGGCGTTTTCATCTGCACTGAGACAGGCGGCATTCAAGCCAACCAGCACGGCACGGTTGATTTTTCCTTCCAAAAAGTTTTCGTTCATTTGGACCTCGAATCTGTGGTCAGGCCTTCTTCAGGACCTCCACGATTTTTCCAATATAAAATGTGTGCCAGTCCTTCTGGGGATAGCATTTCTCATTGACCGATGCATTGATAAACTTTTCAGGCTTCAGCTCGTCGGCATACAGCTTTTCACAAATCAGCACAAGTTCCGCTTCGGCAAAATAGGGCGTATCGCCCAGGCCGTATTCTACCGTAAAGCCACATTCCTTGACTTTGTCGATGTCACGACCGCTTTTGCTGCCGCAAAGGCTCAGCGCCTTGCGGTATTCCTCGCCATAGAACGACAGCGAGAAATGCTTCTCCCGATCCATGAATCCCTTGGTGTAACGCTGGGGGCGCACATAGGCCGTGGCCACCGGTTCATACCACAGAACCCCCAGACCACCCCAGCTTGCAGTCATGGTGTTGCAGGATTCCCTGTCGCCGGCAGTGATCAGCATCCACTGATCGCCAATGCGCTGAAATACGTTACCGTCCATTTCACGGGGGTTGATTTTGACAAACATCGAAATCACCTCAAGATATTATATGTAGAAACAAAAAAAATTTGACAGCAGATAAAACTTCGGCAACGAGCCAAAACCAAGTAAAAAGGCTCGCACCGATACAGTGCGAGCCTTTTATTACAGCAATTACTTGTCCAGACCGAACTTCTTGTTGAAGCGGCTGACGCGTCCGCCGGTGTCCACGACCTTCTGCTTACCGGTAAAGAAGGGGTGACACTTGGAGCAAACTTCCACCTTGATGTC
>JAZOBG010000002.1:0-40840 GCA_045595865.1 Oscillospiraceae bacterium | reverse complement strand
AGCAATCTGGCGGCTTCGGGCTATGCAAGCAATCTGGCGGCTTCGGGCTATGATAGCACCGTTGAATGCTCCGGTTCGGATAGCGTGATTTGCTGTGCCGGTCATGGCTCCAAAGCAAAGGCAAAGATTGGCTGTTGGATCACCCTTTCTGAATGGAAGTATGACAAAGACAAGGGTCATAGTGTCCCTGTTTGTGTCAAGACGGAGTTTGTTGACGGTGAGCGCATCAAAGAGGATGTGTTCTATGAACTGAAAAACGGAGAATTTACGGAGGTTGGATAAATGCTTAAAACCGCCACACTGAAAATGGCAAAGCGCCATCTGGAGCACTCCATTGAGCTCAGTAAACAGTACCCATCCATGGCAGCAGACGGGCTTGCAGCTCAGATTGCAATTGATTGCATCGACTTCTGCATTGCCTATAATGAGGCTATCAAACAGTCTATCCGTGACGATGCGGATATTGAAGCTATTTTTAACAGGAGGGACAACGGATGCCTAGAACGCGGTTAGACCATAGACCCAAGCACGAGCATCTTGCCCGGCTGCTTTATGGCGTTATCCATCTGGAGGGCGGCACAATCAAAGCCGCCTCCCAAAAAATCAGGATGTCAGATGATACCCTGTCTCGCCGCCTGAAAGACCCCGGATCTATAACCCTTGACGAGCTGGTAAACATTTGCCGCCGCCTTGGCATCTCCATAGATGACCTGCGCGCCGCCATCCGGTATTGAGGTAACCCACATGGATCATGATGCTTATGTAGATTTCTACACCCACGGTGTAGTCAAAATGAATGTCCACTTCCCTCACGGGAAGGCAGATTGCCGCCATTGCCGCTTCTGCCGCTACCGTGACCCCTTTAATCTGTATCAGTGCTCCCTGACCGATGAATACATCGAAAAATCGGAGCTTGACGAAAGAAACCAGTTTTGCCCCATTGAAATTGAAGAAACACCGTTTTAGGAGGAACAGTAACTATGGCAATGATTTTGTCCGAAAAGCAAAAGTCCGATTATAAGCCCATTGAAGAGGGTACCTATGTCGCCGTCTGCTGCCACCTGATCGATATCGGTGATCACTATTCCGAGCAGTATGATAAAACCCAGCACAAGTGCCTGATTAACTGGGAGCTGTTTGACGCCGGAACCGTGACCGTTAACGACCAAGAGGTAAACCGCACCATCTCTAACCGTTATACCATGTCATTTTCCAACAAATCCACCCTCCGCAAAGACCTCCGTGCATGGCGCGGAAGAGAGTTTACCGATGAAGAGCTGAAACGCTTTGATCTGAAAAACATTCTGGGTGCCTATTGTCAGCTTGGCATCATTCATAACTCCGCCAGCAACGGCAATGTATACGCCAACGTGGCTAGCATTATGAGCCTTCCCAAATCCTTCCCCAGACCCGAACAGACCAACGCAGCACTATATTGGGATTTTGAGGAAAGCGAAATTGGCGATAATGTGTGGCAACTCATTCCGGAATGGATTCGGAATGCCATTTCCGAGAGTGAAACCTACAAGTTCATTGTAGAGGGAAACCCCGGTCATCTTTCTGATGCCCGGCGCAACGAGATCATGGAATATCGGTCTTTTAAAGCCTACCGTGCAGCCAACGGTGATTTCCCCGTCCAGACGGATGACGACGAAGATGTCCCCTTCTGAGGTTGACAATGGGAGGACGGATTATGTCGAAACCACTTGTGAGCCCGGCAAAGTGCGCAAAATGCGTATACCGGTCCGGCGGCGAGGGAAAAGGCTATCACTGTGGCTATGAACTGATTACCGGTCATACGAGAACCGCGCTGCATCCGGAGGGATTGACCTCCACTTGCTATGAGTTCAAACAGCGGCAGCGCAAGCACAAATACCAGGCACCAATTAAATGACACAAAGGAAGTGATGTGGCGTGGAAGAAGGCCGAAGCCAATTTACATTTTACGCCAGCTTTTACCGGGCGTTGTCCCGCATCAGGGAAAAGGCAGACCGGGCGGACGCCTACGATGCCATTGTGGCCTACGCTCTGCTGGGTGAAGAGCCGGATCTGGAGAAGCTGTCCGATGCCGCAGCCATTGCTTTTGAAGCGATCCGTCCCAATCTGGATGCTTCCAGAAGAAAGGCAGCAAGCGGAAAGCAAGGCGGCAAGGCGAAGAAGCGAACCGGACGCAAACCGGAAGCAAACGCAAGCACCGAGGAAGCAAAACGCAAGCAAGTAAAAGAACAAGAACAAGTAAAAGAACAAGATAAAGAACAAATGTTATTTACCCCCATACCCCCTACGGAAGCGAAACCGGAAGCAAAGCCGAAGGAGCCGTCTGCCGAAGAAGTGGAGCTTGGCCGGCTGCCTGTTTCTTTGCGGGAGGTCATGGGGCAGTGGCTGGAATACAAAAAGCAGCGGAAGGACACATACACGCCTGCCGGACTGACGGCTTTGGTCTCTGAGGTGATCAACAATGCCAACAAGTACGGCGAAGGTGCTGTGGCTCAGGTGATCCGCAATTCCATGGCTTCTAACTACAAGGGCATTGTCTTTGATCGCCTGCAGCAGCAGAGCGGAACCAGAGTCCGGAAAGAGCAGGCGCCAGCATTGACAGCCGGTTCTCTGGAGCAGGAAGCGATAAAGCGCATGATGGCTACCGCCGGTGTTGGTCCGGGGTTGACTGACTGTGCGGAGAAACAAAACAAGACGTGAGCGGAGGCGTAAGAGGACGTATGAACTACAAGGAAACACTGAAAAAGGCCATTGATACATATAGCCCCGTGCTGCAGTCTGTGGTGGCCATGGAGGAAATGGGAGAACTCATTCAGGAGATCAGCAAGGATATCCGGGGCAAAGGTGATGTCCGGCACATGGCCGAAGAAATCGCTGATGTTCAGATCATGCTGGATCAGCTGATGATTATGCATGACTGCGAAGAGGCTGTGGACGAATTCAAATTTGCGAAGTTTATTCGCCTGCGGAAGAATTTGGAGGGCAAGGGAAATGACTGAACAAGAACTTGCAAGACTGAGAGAGCTGGAGGCAAAGCCGTTATTGGATGAGCGGGAATTTGCACAGTATGAGTACTACAAGAAGCAAGCGTCTTCGCAGGAACGTGTAAAGTTATTTCACGCCAATCAGAAAGCGCCATATGCAGACAAGGTGTCCAGAGCGTACAATCTGGCTTGGGAATTCTATCGGGCGGTAGAAGGACAAGCCTATGTAGCTGTTGGGGGGCTGGACAGCATCACACTCTATCTGTTCCTTCGTTCTATTGGAATTGATGTTCCAGCAGTTTCAGTTTCTGTACTGGAAGACAAAAGCATTCAGAGGGTACATAAGGCCTTGGGCGTACTTCCGCTGAAACCACTGCGATCCAAAGTGGAAGTCATTCGGGAATTTGGATGGCCTATTTTGTCTAAGGAAATCGCAGGGAAAATCAGCCTCTTACAGCGTCCCAGTGAAAAGAACGCCACGGTTCGCCACGCCATCATCACTGGCGAGACCGGTGCGCAAGGCGGCTATCGATCTGGAACCAGAATGCAGATGCCGAAAAGGTGGCTGGAACTGTTTGGCGGAGCTGACCTAGAGGGGGCAGAATTGGGTTATGAAGCGGCGGATTTTCTTGTATCAGATAAATGCTGCTATTACCTGAAGGAAAAGCCTTGCGACAACTACCATAAGGAAACAGGCCGGTGGCCGTATATGGGATTGATGGCGTCTGAGGGAGGACGGAGGCAGAAGGCTCTTGCCAGCAACGGCTGTAACTACATCAGCGAAAAGACCAAGCGTTCGGCACCATTTGCCACATTTAATCGGCAGGATCTGCTGACGTTGGCTCTGGAAATGGATAGCTGGTACCGTGAAAACGCTGATTTGTTCCCGGGGCTGAATGGTCAGCCGTTGGAAACCATCATTCCGGAGATCTACGGAGAAATCGTACAGGACGCAGATAATACGTTGCGGACGACAAGGGCGCAAAGGACAGGGTGCTCCATGTGCGGCTTCGGTGTACACATGGAGAAACGGCCCCATCGGTTTGATCAGCTTTGGCAACGCAACCCAAAAGAATGGGAACTGTGGATGCATCGGGTTGTGCAAGACGAGAACGGAGAATGGTATGGATGGGATAAAGTCTTGGATTATGTCGGCGTGGAATGGCGTGATCCGTGGAAAGTGTTTGTTCCGGATGGTCAGCAGAGCTTGTTTGACGGAGCACAGGAAGTGACACCCAACACAAGAGCCCCAAAAAGAACAATTTGAAAGGATGGTGGCAGTATGAAACGAGCTGAACTTCTGGACGCAGCCAAGCGCTGCGTATGTGGTGATCGGGAGCAGGACTATGGCTCCCCTGAGAATAACTTCCGCGTGATTGCGAATTTGTGGACGGCATATCTGGGCTATGAAGTTGCCGCCACGGATGTGGCCGCCATGCTGGCCCTGCTGAAAATTGCCCGTATCGCCTCCGGTCACGCCAAGGACGACAACTGGATCGACCTTGCCGGGTACGCTGCCTGTGGCGGGGAGATCGAGGCGGGAGAAACGGAGGCCGCCGATGCGTGAAATCTTATTCCGTGGCAAGCGGATTGATAGCGGTGAATGGGTTGAGGGCGGTCTAGTAAAAGTCGGCGGCTATCCGCCATTTGGTATCCATGTACCAGTCGCGGGTCCAAATGACCTGGGCGGTTTATACCATGTTCACACCGAAACCGTGGGCCAGTACACCGGCCTGAAGGACAAGAACGGCAAGCGGATCTTCGAGGGGGATATTTGCAATGTTGGAAATCTTCTATACAAGGTTGAGTTCAAACATTCTTCTTGGTGGTTCACGATTTTGTCAAACAAGGTTTACTGTTGTCCGGCATTTAACAGCCATTGCGGGGAATACTGCGAGGTCATCGGCAACATCCACGACAACCCGGAATTATTGGAGGCCGCCCATGAGTAAAGCCAGGTTGTACGGGATGCCCGGCAGCTATATACCCAATTCCAAGATGGATATGCGGCACAGGCAAAAGGTATACCAGCGGGGACGGGAGATTGCTGAACGGTATCAGGAGGAAATCAGAGCGCGCAAAGAACTGAAAGAACTGGAAAGGATGAAGTTTGGCAATGGCTAAGAAGCACAGAGGTTTACCGCAGGGCATGACCTATGCACAGAAGCTGGCACAGGAGAAGCGGATCCAGAAGGCCGTGGAGGAAGCTGCGGTGGATGAAACTGTCCGCATCCGTGCCGATATCCAGTCTCAGCAGATGTTGTGGCTGTGCGTGGTATCCATGGCTGAGGCGTTCGGCCTAGGCCCCAAGCGGGTATCTGACTTTTTCGCTTCCCTGCAGGAGGTCTCCGAATGGGTGGAGGATCTGAAGAAAAAGCATGGCCGGCAGTATGCGCTGGACAAGCTGCGGCAGAAAGCTGAACACTGCAGCGGTGTGCCTATCGACTATCTGTACGAAAAGGACATTCTGGAAGCAAAGGCCCGGAACGAGGCAAACGGCATATTCTTCCCGGTACTGGACAAGGAGGCTGAATTATGAGTGAGCTTCATGTGATGAACAAATTCCCGTCTATCTCTAACACTGTGGTATACGGCCTGTTTGAGAGCATCAAGCGTGCCAAGTATCCTATGTCGGTGGAGCTGGATCTGGATGACAGCTTGACGCCAGGTGTGAAGGCGCTGGCCCAGTGCGAAAAAGGCACAGGGCATGATAACTGGCTCAATGGCGTGCTGGTGCAGTTCGACCTGACCTATACGGTCAAGGCATGGACAGAGGCCGAGCGGTATCACTTCCTGGACTTCGTATCCAGCCAGAGTACCATGCACCGGATCGCACAGTTCGACCTGGATAAGCAGTATGACGAACATGTGGATCCTCGGATCATCGAGATCGTGAAGGAGCTGCGGGACCGGTACAACGAGACCAAGGGGCCGGAGGACTACCTGCGGCTGCTGATGTCAAACCCTTGCGGCTTTAAGCTGACTGCCGGCATGACCACCAACTACCGCCAGCTGAAGACCATCTATGCTCAGCGCCGCACACACCGGCTGCCGGAGTGGCGGGAGTTCTGTGCGTGGATCGAGATGCTGCCGATGGCGGAGCTGATAACGGGATGGTGACCAGTGAAATTCAAGGAATTTGTAGAATGGTGCAACCAACGGGCCTGTGATGGTTGCTGGGGAATGGGTACCGCAGTTTTTTGTATGGATGTCATGCGTGAAGTCCAAAAGCAGCCGTTCTGGAAGAGAGAACGGAAGTGGCAGGAGCTGAATGCTGACGGGAGAATTGAAAAAGGTGTGGTAACTCCCATAAACCAGCGGATTGCGGAGATATATGGATCGGAGGGCTAAGCATGAAACAGACTGTAGTATTTGACTTTGATGGAGTGATCCACTCCTATACTAGCGGATGGAAGGGATCTGACGTTATCCCTGACCCACCTGTTCCCGGTATCAAGGAAGCTATCGCAGAGATCCGCGATGCAGGCTATGAGGTCGTGGTCGTTTCGACCAGAACAGCCACCGCTGCCGGCTTTGGGGCGGTCAGAGCATGGCTGCTTGACAATGGGATCGAGGTGGACCGGCTGTGCGTGGAGAAACCACATGCCATCGTTTACATCGACGACAGGGCTATCTGCTTTGGTGGCAATGCTGCCGGTCTCCTGGGCAAAATCCAGGCATTCAGACCGTGGAACCGAGAGGACTGACGATGGACATTGAAGCCGCAATCAAGAAGCTGCGGGCGGAATACGAAAGAGCCCAAAACCTTGAGTTCGTGAAAAATCCACTGGCGTACGCACTGTATCAGGTGTGGAAGCTGGCCGACGAAGATAGGAGGGGTAAGAGATGAAAAACCAGAAGTGCGAAAAGTGTATGTGCCGCAAGTGTACTGAAAACGCAGAGGACTATGCAGACGGTATGTGCCGCAACTGTGAATGCTGTGCAGAGAATGATTTCAAATATCGTGTAGCAAAACCACAGGACTGTGAAATGTGGGAGGATGCAGAATGACCGACAGAGAAAAACTGACCGAGCTGATTGATTATTTTTGCGAACACATGCCGCATGAAGAGGGGCAGACATGGGAAGCGGCGTGTGCTGACTATCTCATTGCCAACGGCGTGACCTTTGCGACCGACACAAATGTCGGCAGCAAATGGATCAAGGCGGATCAGCCGCCCGAAGATTGGAAGGGCGAAGGTGGGTATTTAACCAACTATTACGTCTATACGCCTGAATATGGCGTGGACATCGGAAACTACATGAAGCCTGCGAACAAGTGGCTTTGCATGGGCATTCCCTGTAATGTCACCCACTGGATGCCGCTGCCGGAGCCGCCGAAAACTAAAACATTTCTAACGGAGGAATAAAAATGGAAAATGTTAAAAAAGCCCATTGGGAGCAGCTTTATGGAGTTGCAGAAGGCCTTTCAAGATGCTCCGAGTGTAAAGACGGAATCATAAAAACAGATTGGGAACACTTTTACCATTATTGCCCTAACTGTGGATCTGAAATTACATGGATGCAACCGGAAGTAATTCCCGTTTATGAATAATTCCAAAGGAGGAGATAGGCCATGAAAGTCGAGCTGAAGTGGATCAGTGTAAAGGACGAGCTGCCAAAGGCAAAAATAGAGAAAGTGCTGACCGGGGAAAACAGATCTGCAGTGGTGTATTTTTCTGAGATAGTTTGGGTGCTAACAGATAACGCAGTTATGACCGCAGCGCTTGTAAGAGGAGAAGGAGAAGAGTTTTGGGCGTGTGAGCACGGGGAATGCACACCCCTGTACTGGTTCCCGGTTCCTCCGATGCCGGATGATTGGAACCCTGCAAACGAATGCTATAATCGATTGAATTATGGTGAAGTCACATATTCCTGAATCCATGGAGCGCCGCTGGATCGTCAAAGACCCCATGGGCAGGCCCATTGCCACCGGGCCAATGACCACCATGTATCCGGACAACATTGTCCGCAGCATGTATGCCGCCGGTTACAAAACCTACATAGACGGCAAATTATACAGACCGCCGAAGGAGGCCAAGCCGTGATCCCTGAACCAACCCTGAACCCACCGGAACATGAATACATCCCCTTGTGCCTGTGCTGCATGAGGCCTGTTCCGGAAATGTTTGAACTGACAGCCAATGATTTTATTTGCCGGGACTGTTTGTCTAAATCCTTGTCGGATCCAAAAATCACTATGGATGATCTGGCAGCCCTGCTGTGCATGGCGGTGGTGTCCGCCTGAAAGGAGGCTTGGTGTGACAAAAAAGCCGAACCAGAAACCACCGGAGCCCATGAAAGACATGTGCACGGAGTGCCCACAAAAAAGACTGTGCTCCGGCGATCACTTCCGAAGCTGTGCCAACTGGCGCGAATCGTTTGTAACCCATTGGAACGAAACGGTAAAGTTCCTGAAGTTTATTTTTAGATAGGAGGTATGACCGTGAATTATGATCAGTCCGTAAAGGTGGATTATGGTAAACCACGATTGACCCTTGTCCCGCCGTCATTGACATTGGCTGTGGCCGCCGTCCGTGAGTACGGGACAGCAACGTACAAGGATCCGGAAAACTGGCGAAAGGTTGAGCCTCAGAGATACAAGGATGCTCTGTACCGTCATTGGCTGGCCTTCCTGCAGGGCGAAATTTACAATCCGGAGAGCGGCCTGCCGCATCTGTGGCATCTGGCCTGCAACGCATCTTTCCTGATCGAGCTTGAGCCTACGGAACTTCCGGAAGGAGGCTAAATTGTGGCAGTGAACAGCAAGGCAAAGGGTGCCAGGGGCGAAAGGGAATTCGCCCGTCTGTGTCAGGATGAAGGCTATGACGTCCGCAGAACCCAGCAGTTTTGCGGAAACACCGGAGATGCCGCTGATTGTGTAGGCCTGCCGGGGATGCACATAGAAGTCAAGCGGACGGAACGGCTGCATCTTTATGATGCCGTTGAACAGGCAATACGGGATAGCCAAAAATTCGGATACATACCTATTGTCGCTTCTCGCTGCAACGATAAGCCATGGTTAATTACAATGACCGCCCACGATTGGTTCAAAATCTATCGGGAATTTGAGCTGAACATGAAAGACAAAAAATAAGGAGGGCGCATGCCCTCCTGCACAAAGAAAGGAAAATAAAAGATGAAGAAAGTACATATTGCCATCCGCTTTACCGATCCTATTTTGGGCATGTCCCCTTCCAACCCCAATATCTACATGGACTATATTGCCGCCAATTCCCCCACCCCGGAATATACTGATGACGAGTTGGATGCCCTCCCCTCTGCCGATGTTCTGGAAGAAGAGGGCGCATCTGAACCTTTGACCGTTACCGTGTTCCCCAGAACCCGTGACAATAAGCCCTGTTTTTATGATTATCAGATCAGAGGATTTTTCAAAGACAGCTGCGGTTTGTTGAGCTATGTCCGCGGTGTAGACGAAAACGGCAAAAAGACCAAGAAGAAAGCCGGTACTCTCTCCGGCAAGACCACGGCCTACAAAAAGGTCATTGACGGCAACATCTTTGTTTCCCCCCGGAAAATTCCCATTGAATTTGACGGAGACATGACCCTTTGTCAGCGGCCTCTGAGAGCCATGACCCCCATGGGCGAACGTGTTGCACTGGCCTGTTCCGAGCAGATCCCGGAGGGCGCAAAAATCACCTTTGATGTCACCTTGTATAATGACGAAGATGTCAATCTTCTGGCGGAATGGATGGCCTACGGCAAGGATCACGGCATGGGTCAGTGGAGAAATTCCGGCAAGGGGCGTTTCCTTGTGGAAGAATTTATTGTTACGGATGTCAAGGACGGTGTGAAGCCTTACTTTACTATCCAGCACGCATAATGGCGTGTCACAGAAAAGAAAAGGATGGGAAGAGCTCGAAGCGGTTGAGGAATTGCTTAGAACCGGGAGGAGATGGAAGGGACCGGAACCGCTGGGCAGAGGCCAAGATTAGATATGCCGTGAAATGGCTTGGAACCGGGACGAATCGGAATTGCATAGATCAGAGGCGAACTGGAATTGAGAAGTTCTGCCATGGAAATGCTTTGAAACGGGAAGTTTTGGAAAGGCGTGTGCTGGCGATAAAAGGACTGGAACAGAAAGATATGGAATGGCTCTGAAAGACAATGCAATGGTGAGGCAGGGAGCTGCTTTGGATCAGAAAAGCCAGACAGAGCAAAGGATAAGCATCAAACAGAATCGGAAGAGCAAAGCAAGGACGCGCTGCGAAGAGGAACAGAATTGAAACGTTTTTGCATTGGAAGAGAAAGGCGTAGAGCGGGAAACGAACGGCTCGCAAAAAAACGGATTAGCAGTGCCAAGGATAAGAACAGAATTGCATGAACACGAATTGACATAGCATTTGTAGGGCGGGCAGACCCTTGCCCGCCGTTATCCGATCATATTCAGTTTTGCAGCCACTTCCCGCGCCCTCTGTATGATTTTTGGCAGTCTCCGGGAGACTGTGCAGCGCGTCCGGTCGATCCCGCTGGCGGCATAGGCCTGCGAGCATCGATCCAGAATGCAGTCCCGCACAATTCCCTCGTCGATTTCGTCAAAATTGGCTTCTTCGATGATTTTTTCCCACTCAGATCGAATCAGCCCCGACAAATCAGAGGGTATCTTATAGCGTCCTTCCTGCATATCCGCGCTCCTTTCCGGGCGCGGGAAGTGATTGTTATCCCTTTGTGGCCAGCTTCTTCAGCAGATCCTCTGCGTATTTGTAGCCTGCCAGATAGTCCATGGTGGCCTCAGAGAAGCCGAACCGGTTTTTCACTGCCTCCCGGTAATCCTCCTTGCCGAACACCCGGTAGAAGCGGTTCAGATCCACTTTGCCCGTAATGCCGGGCACCGTTCCGCTGTCGGTATACTGCCAGGCATCGTGGGCATACCGGGGCTTTGCGGAGGCGTATTTTGCCAGCCAGATTGTGAAGCCCTCCCGGGCAAAGGCTGCGCCGTCGATCTCGTCAGCATACCAGCTCTCCGAGCAGTACAGGCCCACGGTGTAGCCGTAGTCCCGCATAGCCTTGCAGAAGGTCTTTCCGTACTGTGTCCGTCTGGCTTTACCAAGCTTGTCCGCTCTGCCGCTGGCGCCGGGGCCCATGTGCTCACTGTCCAGATACACCGGATAGTCCAGCGCATAGTCCTTCAGCAGATCGTGCAAATATCTGGCCTCCGCCAGCGCTTCCGTGTCGCTGATTGCCTGAGAGCACCAGTAAACGCCCACAGGAATCCCGGCCTTGATCGCACCGGTGATGTTGGCCTTGAACATGGGATCTGCATTGAGGGTTCCGGCTTTGCCGTAGCCCCGGTATCCGGCACGGATGATCACGCCGTCCACATGGGGCTTGACCATGCTCCAGACAATGTGGCCGTTAAACTGGCTGACGTCAATAATTTTCTTTTCCGCCATCCTGTGTGCTCCTTTCAGCTGTCATTGCGAGGCTCCAAAGGAGCCGTGGCAATCTCAACGTCATTTTTTTGCGTAACCGCAGCCGCGTCAATTTTGGCCTCCGCCATGATATACGTCACGGCGCTGACCAGCGCGGTCACGATCCCGGCCACATCGGTAATGGCGTGGGTGATTTCATCGCCGGTCACGCCAAAGGCCATGGCAAGACCGGAGACAACGCCCACCAGAGCCAGCAGGAACTTCCGGCTGGTCAGTTTTCGGATGGTGTTGCTCATGTTATGTACCTCCTGTTTCAGTCCTTCAGCACGGTCTCCGCAGCCCGCAGGGCGGATTCCACGCCGTATTTGTCTGCCCACTTTGTCATAAACTTTTGCTGATACTTGGCCCTGTTTTCATTCTTGGCTTTCCAGTAGTAAAAGCCGATTGCCAGATCGAAGGGCGACCACGAAATCGGAACCACAATGGTCATTAGATCCACGGCCAGCTGGAAGCAGGCCAGCAGAATGCCCGTTGCAGTCACCAGAACAGCCAGAGCCGCCGTCAGCAAAAGCAGCTTTTTCGAGGTTTCCATGCATACCTCCATATTTTTGTCATTGCGAGGCCGTCAGGCCGTGGCAATCTTATCGCCCATCCCCGCTGTCATTGCGAGGAGCGAAGCGACGCGGCAATCTCAGCCCCACCTACGAAACCACTTCCCACTCCTGCACTTCCCTGTAGATCTTGTCGATGAAGGAATTGCCCTTCAGGGCTTTGTAGGCTTCGTAGAGCATCACAAAGTTTTCGTATTCATACTGCCGGATCGTGCCGTTTTCTCTGTGATGATAGTAGATCCGCAGCATTTCGCTCCGCAGCTGGCACTTGGTGCCGTTGGATATTTTTCTCACACTGACGATCACCGGGATCACCACGCCCAGCAGAATGCCGATCTCCGTGATCAGTGTCACAAGGGTTGTCAGATCCATGTTTGTCTCCTTTGGATTATTCTGCAAGCTTCCACGCAGCCCCGAACTCAGCGGGGCTGAAGGCCGTGCTGCTTTGACATTGATACACAAGACCGTCTGTCCAGACCATGCACTCCCCGGTCAGATACATATCGTGAGCGCCTGTGGGCTGTACCCACGGCAAGGCCGTTTTTTTCGTGGTGCCATGGTACGGCTTGTTAAACGTTCCCCACGCGGCATTCTGGGGTGTTATATCCGGATATACGGCATTGTTGTAATCCTGAATGCACTGCCAGATTTGATCCCCGGCAGAGTAGACGTCTCCGACACTGTGGCTGCCGGGCTCCCACGCAGGGCACAGCACCCGGCTGCGGATAATTTCATCTGCCGTCATGCTGCCGGATGCCAAGGAAAACGTCTGCTCCATGGACGCCCGGATTGCGTTTGCCTCACTCCGTGTCATACCGCACCTCCTGTGATGATCGCCAGTGCCTCGCTGTCCGTCAGCTCCTCGTCAGGCACAGGCTCGTCCGTCTCTGTGTAGGTTCTGCCCAGATATGCCGGGTCAACGGCACTTTCATACTGGATGCCGTCCCGCTCGATCATCTTACCGATATCAGACCAAGTGCGGATGTATTCTTTTCCATTGATCGTGATTGTCTCAGTCTTAATCATATTTACACCCCCACCATCTGAGCAGCAATGCCGCTGTAGTTTGTAGCTTCCTGATACGCAGTCAGACTTGCAGCCGGGACTTCCACGATGCAGTCTGCAGGCAGATTTGTGAATGTGGTGTCCGCCAGCAGTGTAGGTGGTGTTTCGGGCAAAAATGTCAGTTTTTTCATGTAATAGCAATTTGCAATGGCGTATGTCTTAATGGTTGTTACACTTTCCGGAATTGTCAGGCTTGCAAGCGATTCGCACCCTCTGAACACATAAGTGCCGATTGTTTTTACCGTGTTCGGAACGTGTACCCGGGAAAGCATTGCACAGCTGTCTAACGCACTGTTTCCAATTGAAGATACACTCGGTATTGCCAGCTTCCCTATTTTGCTATTGGTAAATGCAGCCCCTTCAAACGTGGAAACCGCAGGGGGAAATGACACACGACCCAGTGTGTAAGTATAAGCCAACACATTGGACTGGAACTGTTCAAGTGTGGAAGGCAAATTAAGGTGCTTTAGCTTTCTTGCGTTTGAAAACGCAGATGCGGAAATAACTGTAATTCCGTTTGGCAGCGATATTTCGGACAGTTCTCTACTGTTGACAAATCCAATCCAGCCAAAGTTTGTGGCAAGTTTGTCACCGCCATAGAACCCCTTTAGCTTTGCCTTGCTGCCAAGCAAATTGTCAGCACCCACAAACGCATAAGTTGTGTCATTATACGTTGGGTTTAATTCTCCGCTAACGACCTCCAACGAAATCACATATTCGCCTGTTTTGGCGTATGCGTGTTCGTGGTTTCCGGCTGCTTTCTGCTCAACAGTTCCATCGCCCCAATCAACATTGCACGTTGCGCCCAGAAAATTCAGCTTGATTGTGGGCTGTGCCAAGTCGGCAATCTCTACCAAAGCACGGGTCTTGCCGTCCGATGTGATGTAGATTGCACCGACATCCAGCCAATGCCCTGCGGCCTTAATTTCATCCAGTGTCCAGTTCCAGCCCTGAAAGGTCAAAAAGTCTTTCTTGGGCGTAGGGCTTGGCGGCAGCTCTGTCATATTCTGAATTTCGTCCAGTGTGTAGCTGTACAGCAACGTTCCGTCATAGTCAAAGAAGTTTACGTCCTTTTCCACGACATGGACAGACGTTCCAGACCCAGCCTCCGGCAGCGCATTGACCGCAGCCAGAATTTCATTCAGAGCCGCCGTGTTGTTTTCAAGATTGCTCATTTACTCACCTCACCAATCAATTTCCTGTCCGGCGGCAAATGTTGCATCAATTTCGCTTGTCAGGAACTGTCCGGTAAATCTTTCAAGTACGCCAACCACGCCATCGCTCTTTCGGTAGCAAGGGTCATACTTCCTGATCACCTCAAACCCCCGGGAGAGCCGTGCGCCGTATAATTTGTACTCTCGCTTGGATGTTACGGCACCCGATGCCGCCGAGTTATAGCCAAATATAGCAATGGGAACCGTATGCTTTGACAATGTCTGCGAGAAGCTGCCAAAGGCTTTACGTGTTCCGTTCTCTTCATAAATAATCGCCTGCCTGCTGTTCATAAAATTCGTCTGCAATCGGTAAACCGTATTTACCTTTGTCGAACAAGAGATCGAGGCGCCAATATTAAATCCGTAATAGCAGCTGCTCGTCGATAGCGGATAAGCACAATAGAACCGTGTAGAACCGCTGTCCTCACGGGAGCCCATAGGGATGCGGTCTGCCATAGCCGGGAACGATGCGATAACCTCCACGCCCGTATTGTCGTCAGCGTAAATGTCTGTGATGATGTACGGATAAGTTCCTTCTTCGGCGGATGTGATGTATTCCACCCGCTGGTACAGGTCACGAAAGTCCGGCTCTGCGCTACCGCCACCACCCGCAGCCTTTCCCTCCAGCGCCGCCTTGATCTGGCTGATTAAGGCCGCCTGAGAGCTAATTTCTTCGTTGCCTCCTGCCACGCCCTCTGTCATTCCTGCCAGCGTCAGCTTTCCGGTTTTACCGGATAGCTCCCGAACCTCGTCAGCCAGAGTCGTCATGGTAGATTGAATGCTCATTACCACGCACCTCCCAGAATGGCCTCGTCCACATAGGCTTTGATTTCAGCAATGTCCGCTGCTGTCCAGTAATCCGTCCCACGAACAGGGGTGTAGCCCGGATCGCCGTCCTGTCCCGCAGCACCCGCCGGGCCTTGCGGGCCTGTAGCTCCGTCGGCACCCTTGGGCCCCTGTGGGCCGGTTTCTCCGGTATCACCCTTCGGGCCTTGAGGGCCGGTTTCTCCAGTATCACCCTTGGGCCCCTGTGGGCCCCGCTCACCGTTAAACAGTCCGTTTGCTTTGTCCTCAAGAATCTGCTCGGCAACACTCTCCGCGTTTTCCGCAGCCGCGTTTGCTTTGGCATAGGCATCCATGATCTGCTCATACAGTGTGGGCGTAGGCTCCAAGGGCGTGTCGCCGGTCACAGGGCCGCTCCGGACAACCTCCCAGAAGCTATCCGGATACATAGTGGTCATGACCTTTTGGCGTTCGATATATCCCGTGCAGCTGACGGTCAGTCTGCCGGTCTTCGAAACGCATTCCCAAGGCACACGAATAGGATTGCCGAACGTGTGCAGCATTTCTTTTGCAATCACTTTTTCCCCATCGTCTTTGTATTTCAAGGTAAATACAGCAACAATGGTGTCCATGGATGCCCACTCGTCATCCATTTCCAAAACAAGGTCATCCACATTCACGCCGTTCTGGATAACCACATCGGGATTTTTCACATGAATTTTTCTCTGTCTTACGGTTGCGTAAAGCAATCAGCCACCTCCTATCTGTCATCCCATCCGGGCCATTGTTCCGGTGTCAGCGGAGTTTCGCCGCGCACGGGGCCGCTCGGGACGATTTCCCAGAAGCTATCCGGATACATAGTCGTCATCACTTTTTCACTGCCCACATAGCCAGTGCAGCTGATAGAAAGCCGGCCGATTTCTGTCAGGCATTCCCACGGAACCTCCAGCGGTTTACCAAGGACGTGCGACATCTCTCTGGCTGTATCTCCGTTGGTAAACACACAAACAATAGAAGTCATGTCTTTCCATTCGTCATCCATGTCAAGCTGTACAAAATCTGCGCCCACACCGTTCTGTATTACAGTTACCGGGTTTTTCACATGGATTTTCCGTTGTCTCACGGTTGCGTATAGCAAAATTCCGCCTCCTTTTCGGCGGGGGCATTGCTGCCCCCATGGTTAATCTCTCGGAACACCCGTCCGCCATTTCAGCGGGCAACTGCTGCGGCTGCAGGCGGTGCAGAACAGTCTGCCCTTTACCTCGTCCGGTGCATCCAGCTTTTCCAGCCAGTCAATGATCTGGTCTTGTCTGCTGTTGTCATTCTGATTCTCTGCGTCCTTGGCAAAGTTGTAGAAATCAAGATATGTCTGCATGTCCACAGGGCTGTCTTTAATGTACTTTTCATACCTCACATACCGTTCGGGCTGTTTTTCATCGTCTCTGCCCATTTGGGCTTCGAGGCGGTCAATGTCTCCGGTGTCAAGGAGCCACTGTTCGGAAACAGGAGAATCTATCACAATAACCTTGCCAATGGCAGAGAACACAGCCGATGCCAGAGCGCCCTTCTGTTCAGGCGTAAGATCCATTTTTTCAATGTAATCCAGTGCCGCCTGTTTCTGAATGTCGCCGTTGTCTTTGTCTGCCGCTTTTGCCGTTCCATAGGCATCCAAAAACTGAGATACACTAACACCAGCGGGCACACAGTTGGCTTCATATGCGCCGTATGCGGTCTGGCTGGTAGCACCAAGGCAGGCCAGTGCCAGCTGTTCGTCAATAGTGTTGCTTTCCAGCATTTCTCCAAGGCCTGCATATTTGTTTTCGCCCAACAATCCCGCTTGGCTGTCAACAGCCTTTCCTATCAGTGCTTTCGTGATCGTGTTAATATCCGCTCCAACCAGCTCTTTCTGCCAATCTGCCATCTTGGGGTCGTCAAAACCAGCTTCCCGGACAGCAAACGCATCAGCAAGATCTCTTGCAAACTCCATAGCCTTGACTTTTGTTGGGTCATCAAGCGCTCCGTAGTTTTCTGCGTCAATCAGGCTTTGCCGGAACGTGAAATCATTCTGCCCCTTGGCCTTTGCGTAGGTTACATATTCCTCGGACGTCAGCAGGATTTTCCTGCCATTTATTGTCAAGGTGGCATTTGCCCTCGCGGGTGTAAGGTTTTTTCCGGTCTGTTTTTCCAGCCGCTTGATTTCTTGGTCAACAGCGGTTTCCTGAATGTCGGAGATATAGGCAGGATTCAGCATGTTGTTTGTCAGACGTTTTCCAGATCCGCCCTGATCTTCTGTTCTGCCCCAGGCATCGATGTATGGAATTTGGTTGTAGTCTACGAAAGGGACCTTGTTTGCTATGGAGCCGAGCATATACTGCGCATCTTTGCCCAGATACTTGTTGCCCTCCTGAGTAAAGGTAGTCTCCCGAACAGAACTTTCCAGCGACCGCTCCAGCTGTCCAAACAAAGTAGGCAACGCCTGTTTCAGGTAGCCCAGTGCACCATTTGCCAAAAATGCTATCACTTTATTGTCTGCGTACTCCGTGGCTTCCATTGCATCTTGCAGAGCGGACATCATGGACATTTCCAGCATCGGGCCTGTGAGACCCTGCAGAAAACTAACAACTTTATCAGTAAAAGCTGAATCGCCGCCGCCCTCCCGGATAGCCTCTGCCAGCTCCACGCCCATAAACACGGGCATAGCCTCCGGGGCCAGCCAGTCCAGAGTAATAGATTTGCCGCCAACCTCCAGAGCATAGGGCTGTTTGCCTTCCAAATCTTCCTGTTCTTCATCTTCCGGCGTACCGCCCACCAGCAGCCCCATATTGGAAAGGAGCCAGCCAAGAGCAAACAACCCTGTTCCGGTCAGACCGGAAGCCAGTCTGTCCATGTATTCGCCAGCGCTGATTTTTCCTTTTGCGACCGATGCGGCATCCACCGTAAGGGCTTTGACTAGTCCTGCTGGGCTGTATTCCACGCTTCTGACAAGGATATTCGCCGGCGTTTTCTTAAAAGGCATAATGCCCTCGACTATTGCATTCATGGCGTGCTTGGTCATACTGTCGCCTGGGGCTTTGAATCCAATAGAGCTGATAGCCTTAGAAAAGCCGTTGATATCGCGGTATGTAGCTTTCTGAGCTTCCTTGATGGCGTATGCGCGGGCAGCATCTTTCTGCTCGACTGTCATGCCGTCTCCTGTAAAATCAGCCGCCGTAAAACCCTGTGCTTTCAGATAGCTTGCAAGGGAAGAAGCATAGGCGCGCTTTGCAAAAAAGCTATCTTCTGCATCTAAAAGCCAGCTGTTTCCCTTTCGCAGCCCCTCAACAGAAATGTTCTCTGCCCACTGCGGAAGGGTTTTGCCGGTCGTGCGCTCCACAACTTTTCCGACCAGCTTCGCGCCCCTCGGATTAAAGATCTGCCTGTTTTTTTCAATGATATCCGAGGCGCTGTTGTATTTTCCGGCACTCAGGATTTGCTGCTTTACATTTTCATAATCAGCCTTTGCGGCAGTCAATAGGTCTTTGCTGACCGCGCCAAAGGATTTTGTCCGCTGGCTGCGGTCAATCAGACCAACAGCTTGTGCTCCAACCTCCAGTAACGCACCAAATTTGTTTTTAACCGATAGGACAGGAGCAAACATGGCGTTTCCCGCAATGTTCCGAACATGAGTTCTGACATTTCCAAGCATGGAAAGATACCGCCATGCATTCCATTTATCCGCAAAAGTTTCTGGAATCTGTCTTGCAATGTCTTTGTACATCGCTTCCTCTGCTGCAGCTCTGTCCGCGTCAGTTTCCGCCTCTAAAAAGGCTGCTGCCAGATCTTCATTTATCACAAGATCGGGAGCGCGTTTTCCGTATTTATCAATCAGCGTTTTCTGTAGATTGTCTACAGACTGCTTTACGCCATAAAGCTGTGCTGCGGGAGACATTTTTTTGAGCATTCGCACCGCCTGCAGAGCCTGTGCGGCAGAGCGAACCTGCGAGGCAAGCTCCACTGCAATTTTTACGGCAGATTTGGTGTCTCCTGCATTGATAGCGGCATTATAGAGGGTTTCACCAACAGCAACACTGTCCTTGCTAACATGGCCGTTTCGAACCTCTGTCCGCCAGTCAGCAAGGGCCTGCTGATAGCCAACACGGCGGATTGTACTCTCCGCCCGTTCTGCCGCCGCCTGATCGGTAATTGGCATCCGGGAGAACTCACCATCCACAACTGCCTGCTCCAGCTCCGGAATAGCAGTGTCCGGTGTTGCATCTGCCTCCATAATGGTTCGTACGGTCTGCATCACATTGCTGTTGCCGTCCATTGATTTGGGCACATCCACAACACGGGAGGGGTTTTCGCCCGGTTTAAAGGCTCCGTGTTCAATAGAGGCGTGGCTGTAAGGATTGAAGCCGGAATCCGCCGCACCCATAGCAGGCTTCTTTACCTCTTCCGTCCGGTTTTGTTCGTCAGGGCGAACGATCTGCTCGGGAGTGGGCGTAGTGTTCGTGTTGTCGGGCTTTGCCGCCTGTTCAGTCTGAACCCTCGGCATCACGTTGTCCACCGTAGGCTTTGCGGCTACTGTGGGCTGTGCAGGCTGGGCGGTTTGTGTCTGCTGTTCTGCCTGTGGAATGGTGGGCATGGCGCTGTCTACGCGGGAGCTGACGTCTCTCAGGCTGGATCTGGCATAATCAGCTGCGCTTTTAAAAGAGCCGGTCACACCACCGGAAAGTATACCTCCCGCCACATCCAGTGCAAATCCGATTGCCCACTCTTTGATGGCAGCGATCTCCGCTTCTTCCCGGCTCATGCCGTCTGCCATAAGCCGACGCTTGATGGTTTCCAGTTCGCTCTTATCCCGCATGATCAGGCCGTCAGCAATCGTGTTAATGATATTTGTCAGGCCTTCCTCCGTGCCCTCTGCGCCTGCTTGCTTCAGCACGTTTAATATAATGTCTTTCAGAGTTTTCGGGTCTTTCAGGCCGAACAGGCTATCGATAGAAGCCTTTTCCAGCAAGGTTTCCGCCGCGCCTGCAATCAGGCCGACCATAAGCGCCTGACCGTCGCTTGCGCCCCGTTCTGCGGCTGCCTGCGTGGCGTTGGTGGCCGCTGCACCACCCAGCAGCACTGTGCCCAACTGACCAAATCCCAGTTTGGCGGTTCCAATCGCAATAGCGGAATCACCGAGGGACATGGCGGTGTTGTACAAAAACCTACCCGCACCGCTCATATCCTCAGAAACGGTTTCCCGAATGGTATTGGTCATTTTGGAGGGCGTCTGCGCGGGACTGTTGTAGTCAATTGGTGTATCAGATCCAGTGGCAACGCGCTGCAGATTTTGTCCGGCTATATCTAAATACCCAAAACCAGAAAGCATATTGAGTGGAATAGAGCCAAGAGAGCTCCAGAACGGACGGTTTTCCGCATTGGATCGTGCGTTTCCCAGAGCTTTTCCCATTCGCTCATTGTTCTTCATACGCTCGATGTAGTCCAGCCAGCTATCCACTCTGTCGCCGTATTTGCTTTTCAGCTCGCCGTACTTAGCAAAGTATTCCTTTTCCAGTTCGGTCAGGTCGCTTCGCCGCTCATCGCCTCGTTCCACCGCTTCATTGATTTTGGCGTCCGTAAGAGCGTTCAGTTTTTCCAGTGTCGCCATTAATATACTGCCGCCGGATGCCATGATCTCGTTGTACTGTCTGTTTTCCCATTCGGCAATATCGTCGGTGTTCAGCTCAGAAAGACGGCTGTTCAGTTTGTCCATCCGGCTTCTCAGATCGGCCAGTGTCCGGCTCAGTTCCAGCCTTGCCTTGTTGTCTCTTGCGTCTGCAGCGATTTCGATCTGATCCAGAACGTCGTTGATCTGTCCCTGCAGGCCATCCTTCTGTTTTTCGATCACATTCTGTTGGTACGATCTGCCGGCGTCTGCAGTGGTCGTGTCCTGCCCAAGAGCCGCCCTTGCCGCCATCTGCTTATCGTTTTCTCTTGCGGCAATATCGGAAATCATGTTGGGCTGGTGAAGCCACTGTTCCAGAACCTGCAAACCTGCCTCTCGTCTTGAAGGAGAGGAAACGGGAGGATTGTTGGGCAGTTTTGGCATAGCAGCGTCTACCGCTCTGGTTCCACCGTGGTCAATTACGCCATACTGTCTGTCCCGCGCCGCCTGAACGGAGGGTTTCACAATGGCTGGCTTGGGGGTCGTAGTTATCTGCGGCCCCGTTGCCTGTTCCATTAGGGTAGAGGTTTTGGGTTTGTTTAAAATGCTCGAATGACTTCTTAGAATATCCAGATTAGAGGACATCACATCACCTCAATGTATCCACAAATATTGCCAGTTCTGCCAGCTGTTCGCCGGAAAGCTTGTCAGAGTACTGAGAAAGGATTGAGTCCAGCTGGTCAGGATTGTTGTTCAAGGTAAACTTCTGGACAAGGTTTTTCAGGGTAGAAAATTCAGACTGAGAGATTCCTCTGTAAATCTGGCTTACCCGTTCATCCAAAGATCTCTTATTTGCCCAATTCACATACCGGTCTGCTGCAGAACCAATAAACTCTTCGTTGCTGCCGTATCCGTATTCGCCCTGATTGTATTTGTTGGTCAGGAAGTAAAGGGCATCGTCATAGTTTCTCGCACCGCTCTGATACATGGCCTCATACAGAGCATTCGTATCAAAGGGTGTAGGAGTATCATCATTGGGGCTACTGCCGCCACTCTGTGCCGCCTTGGCATAAGACAGTGCCAACTCGTCCTCCCACTGTTTCTGCTGCATACCCATCTGCGCATACTGCAGAAGCATATTGGCATTGAACTGCTGCTGCTGTCTGAGGGCTTCATCTGCCCGCACAGCTTCCTGATACAGCATTTCCGCTTTATTCATGTTGTTCTCGGCGATGGCCTGATTGATTTGCAGCTGATACTGCTGTCCCAGCAGGGTTCTCTGCCGCTCAATCTCTGCCTGTGCCGCTGCCTGCGCGCTCTCCAGCGTGTTCAGATTGCTCTGTAGCTGGTTATTCTGTGCCAGTGCCGCCTGACCGATTGCGCCGGAGTTCAGGCCGTAGGCGTTAGCCAGCTCCCGCCAGTTGGCGGCCTGCTGCTCACTTGTGCCGGTTGTCTGCCGCTTCTGCTCGGTGTAGGTGTCATCCACCTTGCCCACGCTGGCATCCAGCTCGGAAATGTTCTGATCATAGCTGGCTTTCAAATTGTTCAGCTGTGCCTGCAAGGCGGCATCATACATCTGTTTGATGTAGTCTTCGTAACCGCCGGATCCTCCGGCGCTTTCATTTGCACTTCCATAACCGCCCAGTCTGGAATACTGCCCATAGTTGTTGTAATAATCCAATTGTGCCTGCAAGCTGTCTTCTCCTGTCGGTTTCTGTGTGGCCCCGCCATGATACAGCGGATTGCCTGCATCCACCGCATCCCCGGTCACACCGCTGTAAACACCGCTGCCGCCCACACCGTTCCTCGCCACCAGAGAACCGGGCATGATCACACCGTTCTGGGTGTAGGATGCAAACTGTCTGGTATAGTCATCCATACTGTTGTTGTTTTTCAGCCGGTCTTTCATCAGAATGGGATTGCCGTCGGCATCGTACTGCGGTGTTTTGCCGATCATCATGCCAAGATCCTCATCGTCGTAAAACCCGTCACCCAGCACATTGGTATACAGCTCCGGGTGCACCATAACATTTGTGCCCTGCAGCAGCTGCTGATAGGGGCCGTTCAGAAACTGGGCATATTCCCCGGTAAACCCGGTGCTTTCATCCCGGACATTCCGGGAACCGGCTCTGGTGTCCACAAAGTTGTAGTACACACCGGTATCATTGGCCCAATCCTTCAGCTGCTGATCGGTGTAGCCGTAGGCATTCTTCGCATCCTCGGCATACCCGGGCATATACTGCTCCACACCGTAGCCCACATTCTTGTTCCATGTTTTCCACTGTCCGGTCTGTTCGTCATACCAGGTATTTTTCCTGCTCTGGCCGGTGTAGTCATACAGCAGCTGTGCCAGCGCCAGATTCTGCTCGTGCAGATATTTCTGCTGTTCGGTATCTGCTGTATGCCATGCCTTGGAGTTGGCGTCCATCTGCTGGCGGATCTTGTTGGCCTTGCTGCGGGCGTTCATGCCGGGAGAGTAGCCGTTGATATAGCCCTTTACAGGGTCATAATTGGTTTTCATGTAATCGTCCAGCCAGAGTTTCATCTGATCCGCCGTCATACCGCCGTTATTTGCACCGTTTGCCTGATAGGCATTGCCAGCCGCACCGCCGGAATAGCCTGCGGAAGCGCGAATCTGCTCCGCCGCCTGATGTGCCGCGTCCATCCCCGCCTGATCGTTGACCGCATTTGCTGCCGCCCACTGCTTTTTCAGCTCGGCAATCTGCTTCTGCTGCTCGGCGCTGAGATTTTGCTTATCTGTATTGCTGATATTCGCCATCGTCCCACCTCCTTAGTAGATCGCGACCCACGGATAGGTCTTGCCGCTTTTGTTCCATCCCTTGTGGGCCGGATTTTCCACGTCGTCGGCACCAGTACCAAGCTTGGTTTTCAAGGTATTTTCTGTCAGCGTCAGGCCGGCTTCGTACAGGACCTCTGTCATCGATCCGTCGTTTCGCTGACCGCTCATGGTCTGATAGCGTGTAACCCCCTGCTGAAACAGGCCGTCTCCTTCACGGCCGGATGGGGCATCCGTACTGATGATCAGCAGCTTGGGCGTTATCGGCAGAACGATGGTTCTTGCCGCCCCTGTACCCACATAAGAGCCGGTGGCGATTCTGGCATACCCATGCTCCGCCATGACGCTCATGGCCGCCCAGAAGGGATTTCCGTTTTGAAACTGCAAAAAGGAAAGCTCTTCCGGCTTTTCCAGCCTTGCAAACCCGCCATCTTTTCCGTACAGCAGCTCACCGTCTCCGATTTCCGTCAGTCCGGTACCGCCGCGGCGAATGGGAACCACCTCAAAGCCGATGTCCCACCATTCGCCGCTGCTTTTCTGGATGTACAATGCGCTTGGAATCTTGGTTTTTGAAATGGTCCTCAAGCCTTTCAGAAATGCCGCCCAATTTTTCCTTTCTTTCGCATTTCCTGTGTTTCTGAGAATTTCATCGACATTGACAATAGCCAGATTTTTGATCTCTGCGCGTCCGCCGGCAAGAGACGTGCTGGGCCACTCAGCCTTAAATTTAATGGAAACAGTGGTGCCGGTAGCTTCCCCAACAAATACACCGCTGCTTGTGGCGTCCTGTTCGCTGCCGTCGTTTACGCTCACGGAAAAAGACGTCATTTCGCTGTCCACGTTGCCGGTATCAAACAAAACATAAATTCTATCGCCTTCAATGGCTCCGCCGGAAATGGTCTGTTCCATGGTGGCAGTCCGGACGGTTCTTGTTCCTGTCATAACATGGGTACCGGATACCTTATCGAGCGTACAGCCTATTAACGTCCAGTTGTCGTTATCCATGTTGTTTACGGTAAACGCCGGTCTCAGCCAAATCTGGCCAACCGGAAAGTCGTTGTCCGGATTGTCTGCGCTGTCAGGCTCGTCAAGAGAAACCCAGCTTCTGCCGCCGTATACCCGTTCCAGCAAAGTTGCCGCCAGCTTCGCCTTTGTCACGGTGCCGTCGATGATGGCCCCTGACGCGGCATCGGTAATCTGCTGCCAAACCGCCAGAATAGCGGCTTCCACGGTTTCGGCATCCACTTCCGCGCTCTTTGGGAAGGGGATATTTCCTGCGGTAATAGCGGGAACCAGCGTTTCGTTGATCCACCGCTGGATTTCCAAACCCGCTTCGTCAAATTTTGCTTTCAATTGTTCTGCTGTCAGACCTTCCGTAGAGTTTGGAAGATCGCTTAGTTTCTGGATAATCGCCAGATCATTTGTTAACTTGGGAATACTCATTTTATCCACCTCACACTACGCCAGTTTCGTTCAGGGCTCTTTGGAGCTGCCCATAACCCTGTCCACCCGTTACGGGAATCTGCTGGTTCATGTCCAGAACAGGAGCGTTGGGCCCACCAAGTCCGGGCATCTGTGCTCCCCTGATTTTATCAATCAGCTCCTGTTTCTTGCTCACATAGCCGTCCGGAATGCGCTCCAGATAATCGTCAAGGTTCATCTTGCCCTGCATCAGCAGGTTATCCAGCGTTTGCACCGTGGCAATTTCGCTCCAATAAGAGGATGCACCCACATCCAACTGCAAACTCAGGGGGATTTCGTTCAGAACGGAAAAGTCAAATACAACGTTCACGTCCTGTTCCGGCAACGTCATTCCCAGCGGCTGATTGGTCATCTGGTGCTTTGTCCACATCTTCACCTGCACATAACGCTTGCCATAGTACACGCGCATCATGTCAAGATAAATCCGACCCAAATCCTCAATGGCCTGAAACATATTCTGCTTTACCAGCTCCAGCGGTGCGTTGCTTGCTCTCTGCAGGGCAATGATTGCGGAAGTATTGTCCGGTCTGGTGTCGCCCAGAGCGGCGTCAGAAGCTCCCATGAAGTTCTGGGTGTAATTGATTGCCGCGTCAATAAACTGGCTGATCTGGGGCGATACAGAGGCTGGATCCATGATCTTTGCAATGGTATTCAGGTCGCCGCCGCTATTTACGCGGATTGCTCTGCCCACACCGCCGTCCCAATGGGGAATGCGGGTGCCGTCATAAATAACCTTCGGAAACGCCGTGGTCTGCAGGCTGCGCATGACCATGGCAAAAAGCTGGTTCACAAACACCTGATTGGGAATTAGCTGAGAAATCAGCGCATGGCCGTGGTAACAGTCTTGCACATAGTCCCAGTTCATCCAAGTAATGGGGTACAGCTTCAGTTCTGTGTCTCTCCACTTGGCGATCTGGCCTTTTTGTGCATATTTACCAAACCAGATCGAGCCGGATTCCGGGTCTTTCTCAAACAGGCAGTATACGGAAACATTCTGCTGGTCGAGATTTGCCATTTCGCCGCCATGCTCTTCCTGATCCGGGGTAATGAGTTCTTCATCAAAGCCGTTGCTCTTTGCTTCCCGCTTTACTTCCTTTAGGGGTTTCCGGAGCACAATAATAATCCACGGCTGCCGCTGCACATCCCGGTCAAACTGATTTCCGAAAATCACACGGGTGTTTTGAACAATTTCAGTTACAATATCACCCTTTGCATCCTGCCCGGTCTCCACATCGGGATCAAAGTAGGTATAGGTGCAGCCGTCCCCGTCTACTGCGGCATTTCGCATGAACTCTCTTGTCTTAGTCACAATCTTGTTTCGTTCAAATAGTGCTTTAAACTGCTTGTTGACAACATCGGAGACTTTTTCCATATCACCAAGAGAATAACGGGAAGTGGAAGAAAGCGGTGTTGCCTGCATGGCAATATTGTCAGAACTGACTGTTGCTACCTGAAACAAAGTCACCCGCTTTAGGAAGTTAAAAGTTGGGGTTGGATTGCCGTTGGCCTGTACGCCCTCCCACTGCTTTCCGATAAAGAAATTCTCATTGTTTTCAACGGTTTCATATAGCTCAATCTCGTTATTGAACATTTGACCGTCGCAGAACCGTTTGTATACATTCTGGTATCCGGGGTCTTTCAAGTGGTCTCACCGTCCTTTTTGGGGGGCCTGCCGCTAAAGTTCATCATATCAATAAATCCCTGCTCATAGCGCTTCTGCGCCTCTGCCGCAAGCCGTCTTGCTTCTTTTTCCTCCGGTGTTTCCTCTTGCTGCTTCTGGTTTTCCACTTTCTTGCTGTGAATGTTCGCCCAAACCATATAGGCAATCAGCAGATTTGCGCCAAGGCAGCTCAAAACCGCCACGCCAATCACTGCCAGCATCACGATTTCCATATTTTACCTCCTATTTCACATCTCCCGTGTATCGAACCCGGAAGTCCACACCCAACACCGTGGCATCCGAAGCCGCATAATTGCTTTTGAGCAACAGCTGATAAAAGGTGAATTTCTTCACTTTTAGTTTCAGCCGCTCCATCTGCGGTGCCCGGTTTGTCAGGAAACTCCAGGATCCAAAATTAGCGCTTCGAAAGGTCGATAAGCTCATGGTCACGGCCTTGTCGATATAATCACTTCGCCGGTCGCTTCTGGCTGTTACCAGCAGATTTGCGTTTGCCGTGGGCTTTACGGAAACCCATACGGCTGCGCTGTGCTTTCTCTGATAATCCCTGCCAAACGACATGTGGCCGCTGGCAAACATGGCATCAATTGGCTTTCCATCGTCATTGGGGTAGCTTTCAGAGAATTCCACAACTCCACCGTCTGAAAGTCCGAAATACAATCTGTCGCCGTCTCTGGCTGCGCATTTCACAGGAAGTCCCGTGTAGCTGTACCAGAGGTCAGTCATATAGTTGTGAACCAGCGTCGTGCCGTACATATCGTTTAGGAAAATGTAGTATTCCTGTTTTGTGTCGTCGTCAAAGCAGTAAACCTTGCTCAGATCGGCCCGTTCCATGGTGTTCTGCACCCGCTGGGAAACAACTTTTGCGTTTCGCTCGTCTCTGGTGGCATAGTTGGCATATACCCAATCATACACATTGCCGCCGTAGATCGTCCGGGGAACATTCTTTACCAGTCGTACCTGACCCATTGCCTGATTGCCGATTTCTCTGTTGGTGGAAACCGTCCGAAAGCCGGGAATAATCGTCCCGTCCGCCAGTGTGGTAGTCTCATAGGAAGTGGAATAAGCGCCGCCGTCGGCTTTATAACTCATGAGCCGGTCATAATATTTGATCATGCCGGTAATGGGCGCATTTTCAGATCCAATTTGTATTTCATACAAGTCGGGAAAGTATTCCGCCGACGCCTGACCGTCTTCCGTCACGCCGCAGTAAATCGCTTTTGCAGAGCCGTCACCGTAGAGGAACACGCGTGTATCGGCAGCTCCATTGAATTGTTCTGCATACCGCATGCCCTCTACGAGCGACCGCAAATTGTTCGGCATGGTATACCATACCTCAATATTGCTGTTGCCTGCTTTTGGCGCTTCTGTAAAGGTCAAAGCGCCAGTGTTGAGATCTGCCGTCCAGCCGCTTGCCACAATTTCTGTGCCGCTTACCACTTTGTCCACAGAAAGCAGGCTGTTTTCCGGCAGGCGAAATTCCTTCGCTTCGCCGTCTGCGGAAAAACGGCAGCGCCGTTTGCCCGTCAGTCGGTTTACATTTTCCACAGCAGTTCCGCCGCCTCCCGGTGCAATTGCTGTGGTGGTTAGCGGTATGTAACCGTCTACAGTATCTACAAATCCGTCTCCATCCCAGACCAAATATTCGTGTCCGTTCAGGAAATAGACTTTGTTTGCAAATCCAAAAATAAAGGTATCGGCATCCCAGCTATCGCCAATCCTGCGATTCTGGTTGGAAGTCAGATCCCATATGCCGCCATCGGCTACACAAATAGTTTTTCTTCCCCCAGCTACATAGCCCGTCCATAGACCTCGTACCGGGCCATTAAACTGTTTGAGAGTTTTATAGCCGGGTCTCACCTTGAGGTGATACTGCGGCGTGACCTGCCAGTTCCGCATTTCGCTGGCCTCTCCCAGCTTCAGCTGTGTGTCGCCGTCCTCACTCTCGTTCAGGCCCAGAAACTTCTGCAGCTGAAACACAGAAACGTCGTCTTTGGTTGTAATACTCGCCATGTTCTCACCTCTTAAAAGTCAAATATCCGGAGGGAGGGATGCCCCACCCTCCGGATTCTGGAGTGTTATGCCCTTTATGTCCTATCAGGCACTGGTAGATGCCACATAGATGCCGTTATTCTTGGTGTCCAGAACAAAGGCATCGTAGATAAAGCGGCCTTCGCACAGGTGGCCGGAGATACCAGGAGGATCCTTGTGCACCTTGTACTCATGCAGCTTTACAGGGGAAATAGCGCTGCCCTTGTAGACAACCATAAACTGCACCTTAGAGGGCAGATAAGTGTCGGGAATGAACTTGACATCCATGCCCATGATTTCGCCAACCTTGCCGTTGACAACGGTCTTGGAGCCCAGATTATCCAGACGGATGTACTCTTCGCAGGTCAGCAGTGCCTTATATGCAACAGAGCCCACATACAGGGTGCGGCCCTTTGCAGGAACCAGATTATTGTCCAGAGCCATCTTGGCATCCACAATCAGGCCAAGAATGGTGGACTTGGTGGGAGCGGTGACGGTGGCCTTCTGGCCTGCATTTGCTGCCCAAGTAGCCAGACGGTACTTGTCGATTTCGGGAGTGACGACCTCCTGCAGCTGGCGCCTGATGGCAGCGCCTGCCTTCTTGATCATGTTCTGCTCCATATTATCGCCCTTATCGATAATAAAGGTGAAGGAACGATCCTTGGTCATGGTCAGTTCCTGAATGGTGTCCTGCAGGTCGGCAGGGGTACCGTAACGGGTAGAGCCGGAACGGGTATAATCGTTCATTGCGGCGGTGTTAATGGAGGAGACCTTAACGGTCTTAACACCGGTGAACTCCATGTCCAGATCCTTGGAAAAGCTGGATTCGGTCAAAGATTCCTGATGGAAGCGCTCAATAACCTTCTTGGCGTACTTTTCGTGAAGGTTGATAGCCATTTATAATTCCTTCTTTCTGTCAGATATTAGTCTCTGAACAGCTCGTCAAGGAAGGGGTCTGTCTTTTGTGACTGAGAACCAGACCGCATACTGCCGAGGCTGTTCTCTTTGTTTTTCTCGTTCTGTGCCTTGGCGGCGATCTGCTGCTGCAAGCGCTGGTTTTCCGCTCTCAGCTGCTGCATTTCGTACTTGCCGTAGGCGTTTACCAACGTTTCGCCCTTGCGGACATCCTGCCAAACCTCCGCAGGAATGGTCTTGTAGTCCATGTTGGGATATTTCTGCACAAACTCGTCCACATCCCGCTGCTGCCGCTGCCGCATGGCCTCTGCCTGCTGCTGCGCGGTCTGTTCCTTGGTCTGGATGGCCTGCAGCTGCCGGTCTGCCCGGTTGGCGCGGATGATAGCTTCTGCCTCTGCCTCCGTCTTGCCCTGCTGCCGCAGAAGGTTGGTTTCCATGGCGTTCAGGAGTGCCGCGGGCTCCATGCCAAACTGTTTTGCAATGCGGTCAAGGTCGGAAATCATGGGCTCATGCTGGGTTCTAAACTGCTGCGCGGCGTCCCGCTGCTGCAAAATTCTGTCCCGATCTTTGCCCATCTGTGCCAGGGCGATCACTTCCTCGCGGGTGTGCTTTTCCACGTTGCCCAGATAGTTCAGCTCAAAGAGCTCCGGATCTTTCTCTGCGCCATCAGGCATTGTGTCATTGCGAGCCTCCGCAGGAGGCGTGGCAATCTCGGTGTCCGTGCCGTTTTCTTCTGCCTGTGCACCTTCCTGAACCTCTTCGCCGGTCTGGTCGTCGGTCTCCGTGTCCACGTCAAAGTCAGCAGGGTCAAAAAACAGCTCGTCATCGTCCGTTGTCATTACGTTGGTAAGTTCTTCGTTCATTTTGTTTGCTCCTTTCGGCTATGGTTGGCCAAAATATTTCACTGCTGTGGTTGGCAGTAAAAAATTACGGTTAACATAAATGTGGAAAGGTTATACAGTGATATCCTCCCACACGGCGCTTCTCTTGGTGCCGATGGAGTACATCAGCTCCGAGTAGCGCTGGTTGAAAAAAGACGCCATGGTGTTGTTTTCGCCAAGCAGCAAATGCGCCGCCAAGCCGTAGGGCATAACGCCCTGTGCAATGGCATCGTCAAGGTCAATGGGCTGCTCCATATCGGCCAGCTCTGGGCAAATCCAGCGCCTGCCGTCCTTGCCCCAATCGTAGGTATCAGAGTAAGGGAACAGCTCATGCCGCAAAATATTCAAAATGCTCAATGCGCGGAACTCATATTCCTTGGTGTCCGCCGATCTTGTCGCACCTGTCAGTTCATACTGCTCGTCCATCAGGTGAATGGCAAGATCAAACACTTTATTCCCGTTGGTCATGGTCTGTCACCTCCCGTATCCAAGATAACTGTCATCCAGCTCTCCGCCGGTCATGTAATCATCGTAGCTTTGCGCCTGTCTGGGCTCAAAATATTCCTCTTCTTCGCTCTGTAGTTCCGGCGGCATCGTCCGAAGCTGGCAAAAATAACGGAGCGCATCCGGTCTGTGGGTAATTTCGTGGGGATTTTTCGCACAGTCCGATACGTTCTTTTCGTCATGCTGTATTGCCATCAGGTCATCGATCAAACCCTTGCAGCTTTCAAACACCAAAAGGCCGGGACGCCCGTCCTTCATGGGCTTCAGAAGTTCTTTCAGAGCCATCCAGCCCTGTACGCGGCTGTTATTTGCCTTCACCAAGCCCAGACCGCTTTCCAGAAATACCTGCGCCATGGTCTTGCCGGTGTCCTTCAGTGTGCTCCACATATCGGGTGGTGCAACAGTGTATTCAATACGCTCTGTGTACGGTGTTGCCGCCAAAGCAGCGCCCGCCGCCTGCGAAACAATCAGTTTGCTTTCTGCAAATTCGCGGTAAACGTAACATCTTCCGGTGTAGTCCACCGCAATCCAAAGGCAGGCAAACATATCCAAGCCGTAGTCAAAGGCTCTGAATTTCGACCATGCGGGATCTATCATGAAATCCTTTACCACATGGGTTTTCAGCGTGAATTCCGGGAAATAGCCGCCCGCCAAAGCATCCCAGTCGCCATATCTGTGTGCCCGTCTGATGTCTTCTGGCAGCAGATCCAGCGCATTCACATAGTCCGGAGAGCCTTCCAGCAGGTCTTTATTGTCCTCAACCGTTGCCTTGATAAACGTATAGTCATCAGGGTTTTCGCCCTCCATGAAGTCCCGGTCAACAAACAGCCGCTTGACCCATCTGTGTCCAATGCCGCCGGGGTTTGCTGTCATGTAAATACGTTTAGGGTAACTGGATGCGCCACGGCAGCAGGCCGCAATTCCACGGAATTCCTGCTCTGTAAACTGCGTGGCTTCTTCCAAGAATATCCAGTCGTATTCCTGACCCTGATACTTGCCGGTGGTGGCAGAGCCGTAGCTCTCCATGTTGCCAAACTTGATGTAGCTTCCGTTCAGAAACGTAAGCAAATGCTGGCTGGCGTTATAGATCGCCACAGCATCGTTTACCAGCTTTAAAATTGGCTCAATGACCGAATTCTCCAGATCTTCATACCGACGTCTTACGATCAGCACCCTTAAGCCCGGATATTTCATACAGCCACCAATGGGCTTTCTTTGTGTACACCAGCTTTTGCCGCCGCCTCTCGCACCGCCAAAGCAGGTGTATTTGCTTCGGCTTTCAAAGAACCTGATTTGCGGTTCAGAATTGGGCCGCCCCAAATCCAGCTCATAAGAGCCACCCTTTGGCGTAGGCTTTCTAGCCATCTCATGCCCTCCCGTTTTCTCTGTGTTCGCCTTGACGTCCGGTGGCAAAGGGGAAAACCACCGGAGCCAAGAAAGGAAGAAAAGATGAAGGATTGGCAATACCGCCAAGGCCAACACAGAAGTTGGTTTATTTAAAATTTCAATTTGGTTTTCAGGAATGCCCCCGGCTGTTTTCCGCTACCCCGTGGCTTCCGTTGATTATCGTGAGTAAAAGTGTTTTGAAAGAAAGCGGTGAGGGGGTGTGTATATAACCCTATAGGCTGTCCGTCTCCCACCGCCCACTTTTCCGCTACCCTCTATCCCCCGGATGGGGTGGGGGGTGGGGTGTGTTCTTCTGGACAAACTGTGTCTACTGTGGCCAGGTGCCTGTGCCTTAATGGCCCGAGACATACACAACATACACACGCAGCCAATTGAATATTATACAGTGTTATACTGTTTGCTCCGTATAATGTTCTGAATTGCCCTAATTTTCCCTTGTTCTCTGAATATTTCCGGAAAAATGAACGCAACAAAAAAGATATTTTGTTCACTTAGCCAAAGGGATCCTTGCTTTTACCGCCAAACTTAACGGTAATGTCCATTTTTGTATCCTGTTTTACTTCCTGTTTATCCGTATAACAGTAACCACCGAATTTCTGTTTGCTCAGATAGATGGCCGCTATAGGCTTTTTCATCCAGTTAGGATTGGAAAACAACTGAGCCATACACCAGCCCAAAGCTTTTTTAAGATATTCCGCCAACCTCCTGTTTGTATCCACCGGATTAAGAATAACCTCATCAGCTTCCTGAGTGGTTACGTTGATACTGGCTAAAAAATCAGGCCAACTAGGGAAAACTATGATATTTTCTTTTGTTTGCTCCTGATAATGTTCGAATAACTCTTTTGTTTCATCGAGTGTATACGGAAACTGTCTGGGAGCACCACCGGGGTTTTTCTGTTTTTCTTTGGCCATGTTTTCACCTCCTGATCTGTCAATGAATTAACGAGAAACAACCAAATAAAACGTAATTTACTGGTTATTAATTGTAATTACTGTAAGTTACTGTTTTACCCCCTGCCCCCTTGCTGTTTCCAGCGTAGCACTGATTCCGATTGGTACACTAAAAATCCCGGCGTTTAGTGCACCAATGAGCAAAAAAAAATACCCTTAAACCCTTGCGGTGCAATGGATACAAGAATTCCACGTTTTGCACGCCAAAAAGGGAAAAAGGGGCTTGACAAAAACTGATAGATGCACTAAGACACAAAAGAACCAGCCCCGGATCAGCTCCGGAACTGGGTGCAAAAATAAATTTTCATAAAATTTCAAAAAAGGGCTTGACATACTGGGCTAGTAGCGCTATCATGCAGACAAGCAAAGGGCGCGGCGGTCAGCAACACCAAGCGAAAGCGAGGTGAAGCGAAATGCCTATTACACTGACATTCCATGTATTCGGTTACACGGTAACGATCAGAGTAAAAAAGCAGAACCGCCACCCGGCACGGTGACGGCACTGCTTACATAGTTTTGTATTCAGTTACTAACCTGCAGGGCTGACCGCCAAGAAAGGAGGTAGCGCCCTTTGCCCCTTTATTATAAACCTAAAGGGGGTCGAAGTCAATAGCCGAAAAGCGAAAAACCACCACCAGCACGGAAGTAAAACAACGCTGGATTGAGAAAACATATAAACAGTACCGCATAAGCCTCCGCAAAGATGAAGATGCAGACCTAATCGACTTTGTAGAGGAGGCAAAGAAAAGAGATATCGGCGTTACTGACATTTTCCGAAGAGGAATCGAAACCATGAAAAACGAGGGTCTTTGATTGACCCTCTCAAATATAGCACACTAGATTTGCGTTCTAGTGTGCTTTTTCTTTTAGTAATATACTTTCATTCCATGGCAACGATTTTCCCGAAATACGCAATCTAGAGCCGCCACAGCAGCATTGCCGAAACAAGGCGATCAGCAAAGTGCAAAAAATGCGCATTTCTGTCGGATATATCCCCCCAGTGGGGGGTAGGGGGGTATATAACATTTGTTCTTTATCTTGTTCTTTATCTTGTTCTTTTACTTGCTTGCGTTTTGCTTCCTCGGCGCTTGCGTTTGCTTTTGCGTTGCTTGCGTTTGCTTTCGGTTTGCTTCGCGGTCTATGCGCTCATTGATCGCCTGTCCAATATAAGCATTAACGCTTTGCCCAGCAGCGGCGGCGGCTATGGTTATTCTTTCTTTGCTGCCTGCCGGGAGAGCTAACGACATTCTATCTAAATTTGCGCTATCCCACTTCTTGTTGCTCGCTTTCTTCGCTTCGGTGTATCTCGTCACAGTATCACCCACTTTCACAAATAGTATATACCACAGTCAAACACTTAACAAGTGTACAAATTACCCAAAGAATACACTTAATAATTGGGCAACATCCCATCTTGCGTACACTTAATAAGTGCGCTATGATATAGCCAGAAACAAACACCGAACACAAACGGAGGTAAACAACATGACAACCGAAGAAAAGTATATGATGCTCACGCCGGAAAACAAAAGACTTGTAAATCAGAAAATCAAAGAGCTGTTAGCGACACAGGCCAGATAACGGAGGTACACAAAACATGGTAGATATGAAAAGAGCAAAAGAACTGTTTGAAATCTTGTATGAAACAAATTACGAGCGCTTCTTGTGGTTTGAAGAATATCTAACCGCTGTAGTTGAAAAGAGAATTGAACCCATCGACCACAGAACAATTTAAGGGAGGAACACAAAATGAAGTATTTTGCAAATTGTCACGATCTGGACGAACTCAAGCGCGAGTATAGAAAACTGGCTTTCAAATATCACCCCGACTGCGGCGGCGATTTGGAAACTATGAAAGCAATTAACAATGAATACGAGGAAGCGCAGATGCGCTTGAAAGATGCACATAATGCCGCAGCTGATGAATACCACCAGACGCAGGAAACAGCAGCGGAATTTATTGAGGTCATCGACAAGCTGATTAAACTTCATGGTTTGACTATTGAGCTTGTGGGGTCGTGGCTCTGGATCGGCGGTAATACCAGAGAGAACAAAGAGGAATTGAAAGCCGCCGGTTGTCGCTGGTCTAAAAGCAAAAGCCTCTGGTATTGGCACCCGACACAGGATCAAAACAAGCGCCGCTATACTGGCAAATCCACCATGAACGAAATTCGCTACAAATACGGAAGCTACATCATCACTGAGGGCGGCGAACATTATAGTCGCGGTAATTGCCCGGTGGCTGTCTAACAGCCACGGGAGAATGGAGGTAAACAAATGGCAAGAGAGGATTTAACCGGCAAGACTATTGGCGTTGTTCAGGTGCTCGAAAGAGCGCAGAACAGCAAAAGCGGACACGCAATGTATAGCTGCCTCTGCAAGAATTGCGGGAGAGTGTTTACGACCAGATCGGCAGCGCTTATGTGCGGAGATATTTATAGTTGCGGCTGTATGCGAAATGAACGAGCAACCGCCGGAGCTATAGAAGCCATTACAAAACATGGCGAAACCACCCACCACGGGTTTACACGTCTATACCGGATTTGGCAGGCCATGAAGCGCCGTTGTGATTATGAGAAAAACAGCAACTTCAAGTATTACGGTGGGCGCGGTATTGCCGTGTGTGACGAATGGCAGCACGATTTTGCATCATTTCGGGATTGGGCATTGTCCAACGGGTACAAAGAGGATTTGTCGATTGATCGCATAGATGTGAACGGTAATTATTGCCCGGAAAACTGCCGATGGGTAAGCATGGCAGAGCAACAGAGAAACAAACGAAACAACAAATAGAGTGGGCGCGGCCTGTTAAGCCGCCCCACAACCAAAATGGAGGTCACACCCATGCTTGAAACTTACGTTATCATTCTCGCCATTATAGGCGCCGCCCGTGTTGCCGAAATCGCAACAAAAGCCGTTTATCGTTTTAACCGGAAAAGAGGTGTCCACCATGGATAAAATCGAATTAAAAAACTATTTCAAAAGCTGGCGTCCGGAGTTTAGCGAAACCAAATACTTCCACTTGCAGGATCCGCAAAAGCTCCACAGCATGAAGAATTTAACCTATTACGGCAATAGCGCAGCCAGATATATTAAAGAGCTTGAAGCCATGATCGAAACGATGGAAAGTTACCAAGCGCTTGTATTTGATCGTGTGCAGGAAGTGTCCACCGCTCCATACCATTTAGAAATCTATTTGACCCGTGATCGCAGATATGATAACAAGGTAAAATATTATCTGACCTTGAAAAAAGTTTATGACGTTCCCGGCATCGAACCGGAAACCGTAGAAAACACCGTTTACCCCGGCACAGAGCGCAACAAAGCCCTGAAAGACTTTGCAGCCTACCAGAAGTCGCACCCCGGAATTATTGCCATAAAGAATATTGAAAAAGGCCGATGGGAAAAATAAATGGCAATGAAAATGGCAATATATTTTGAAACCCATTGTGCTGCAATGGGTTTCAAGTCTATACAACGGGTTCGATTCCCCTCAGCTCCACCAAATCAAAAGAAAAACCGGAAGTTAAAAAACTTCCGGTTTTTTCTTGTTTTTGCGTTATATTTCTTATTTTTCAACAAAATTATTAGAAATGAGCAAATTTATACTTTCTTGTAAAACGCGTCTCAATCCGCTAATCTGCGGTCAAAAATGGCAATATGCGTATCATTTTGGCAATGAAAATGGCAATGAAAAACAGGGCACTACAGCCCTGTTTTCTTTAGCCTGTATCGCTTTGGTTTTGGCTTTTCCCTCATGTCGCCAAAATATTTATCAATTGCTTTTGCCGCCTGCTGCTTTCCTTCATCCATTGTATGCTGATAAATATTTTTCATTGTTCTATTGCTTGCCCAGCCACCGCGCTCCATGGCGTATTTATCTGGAATATTCAGTGACAGCATAATAGATGCATTCTGATGTCTAAGAGCATGAAAGCCAATAAACGGAACACCTGCATCTTCTGCGGCTTTCGTCATCCAATTACGGATCGTTGGTGGTGGTGTTGTAATGATGCGCTCGCCGCTTTTGTCTTGCTTGGATATCAGATCCAAAATATAGGCCGGACAAGGCAGTGTTCTTCTCGATTTCACCGTCTTTGTTCCCTTTGCCTGAAACACATTGTTTTCATCCTGCACCAGAACTTCCCTAATGCTGATTGTGCCCCGTTTGAAATCCACATCCTCCCAGCGCAAGCCAATAATTTCCGACCGTCTCAGGCCAAGCCAAACCGCCAGAAGCACGGGCAGCTCAACCGCAGTTCCTCTCACCTGATCCAAATATAGCCGCAGTTCTTCCGGCTCCCATATTTTTTTCTCAGGTTCTACTTTTTGCGGCAGCTTGACTTTTGACAAATTCAGTTCCGGCCTATATTCTCCCAAAACCGCCGTGAGCAATCCGTAGCTATTTCTAATTGTTTTGGGGCTCAGGTGTTTTGCATCCTCATTGACCGCAGCCTGAATTGCTTGTTGGTTTAGCTTGGCAACGGGTTTGTCCATAATGCCAGGGAACCGGTTCCGCTGTATCACCCGGTACCCCCTGATCGTTGACGGAGACAAAATGCCGTCCCGATCCCGGATGTATTTATCAATGGCCTTTGTCAGTGTAATATTTTCCGGCTTAGCCGCCTGCTGCATACCCGCCTTAATTGCCATGGCTTCTGCAACCGCGGCTTTTTCCGTTGGCTTTGTAATGCAGATATCCTGACCGTCTACCCGCACCCGGCAAAACCATTGCCCGCTGGGAAGCTGTCTTGCTTTTGGTACTTTCATGGCTAACCCTCCAGAATATCAAATTTCATGTCCATTTACAGGTACATTCAATAGTTGCATTTTTCGAATATATGTTCTATAATTATGATAGTCATCACCGGAATAGAGATCCCACTCAGATCGAGCCCCGGCGCCTGTCCCGTTGTTGCAGCAGCGGGGCAGGCACTCTAAATTACAAAGGAGGGCGCAATGATGCAGCCTAAGAATGTACAGCAATCCAAAGCGCCCGATCAGCTTATCAATGAATTGATATCTGGCATTATGGAACTAACACACGACGAACGGAAAGAATTACTTGCTATGTGGAAAAAACGATATAGTAAATGAAAAAATAAATCCCTGCTGTTAACTTGCAATATCCGAAAATAAAAAGCTGTTCCAACGTGCGCCGTGGTTCTATCAGCTATCACGAGCGCATGACCATAGGCAGCTATTTGGAACCGCCGTTATAATTTTCCGTTTCATCGTAGATCAGGCATCCGAACCAATTATATATCAGGATGATTGTCACCGCAGACACAAACCAGTGTTCTTTACCAGAAAAAATAGCATCAAAAAATGCAACCAGACTGTAATCCATGCTGATAAACAGCAAAAATAAAATAAAAATAATTGTTGCAAAAGTCTTGGCTTTTCCGCGGCTACAACGCTTTGCAAACGGAAGAGTGTCCCAAATTTTCGGAAGCCGTTTTTGCTTAATCAAAGAAAACGGCAGAGCAACGATGTGCAGACACCAGGCAAGCGCAAACATCATTGGAAGAAATGCAAAAATGATGCCGTATTCAGAAAATATCTCTGTCACAGCAGTCACCTCTTTTCCCGGCGCTTGCTGAAGATGCGCAGCATATCCAGCATATCCTGACGGTCAACATCTGTGCCATTCTGAATAATATCCAGCAATTCCATAGTTACTTCGTCAACCTCATCAGTCTTATGACTGGTGGGGTTTTCTTTTTGCTCTTCACCCAAAAGTTCCGCAATTGTCATACCAAAATACGCGGACAACTTTTGCAGAATCTCCGGAGAAGGAACCTCAATTTTTAGTTTTTTCCACTTTGAGACAAGCGATTTTGCAAATCCTGCCTCTTCTGCCGCTGCGCTCATGGACACGCCCTTTTGCTTGCATAATTGGGCATATCTGTCATAAAACACAAAAGCACCCCCCATCTTTTGTGCACAACGGCAAAGTTCACGAAATTCACCTATATCTATTGACAAGATGAATTCTGTGAACTATAATAAAGTAAAAGTTGAATTTCGTGAACCGTTGTGTCATATTTGTTGGCACTTTTATGATAGCACGATAGTTCACACTTTTCAACACTCAATATGAAAAGGAGGATAACTTTTGTATGATTGCACAATGGATCGGTGATTTTGTCGGTAAAATGCACTGCAATAAAGTCACAAACACCGAGCTTGCGCTTGAAATGAACGTATCGAGAGAGTACCTCTCCATGATCCTGAACGGCCGCAGAACCCCAAAGGATGCCAAGGAGCGGCTCAATAAGGCTCTGGACAACATCTTGGAAAGCCGGGGTGAACAGCATTGACACTTGGACAATCCATTAAACTGCACAGAAAACGAGCTGGGCTGACACAGCAAGCACTTGCCGATAAATCCGGTGTTTCCCGGTCGCACCTTGCAGCCGTTGAAATCGGCGCTTATCTCCCATCGCTCAAACTGCTGGAAAAGATTTCTGGGCCGTGTGGATGCTCACTAACCGATTTCTTTGACGGTGTTGACCATGCACATATCCGATAACCCCCTTCTCGCCCGTCTCTACCGCCACAATTTGCACCCGGAGGATCTGGCGGAGGCAACCGGCTATTCCCTGCGCTACATCTTCTCAGTGTTGACCGAGAAACACAATACACCCTATGCGGTGTCTAAAATCAACCGAGCAATCGATATCATTTTGAAGAACAGGAAGTGAAAAGATGAAGTTCCACAATATCCAGTATGCCCTGATGATCAGCGCCCTGTTTGGCGTGATCCTGCTGCTCGTTGGCAATCTGATTTTGTTTGTATCGTGAGGTAATCACAATGGCAACCGTCTTTTATGTGTTTCTCCATTATTTGCCGCTGATCTGCGTAATGGTTCTTCCCATCCTGTTTGCCGATTGGCTGCTGGAGCAGATCACGGAGTATAACACCAGAAAAGCCAGAAGAAACAGAAGATAAAAACAATACCAGAAAGGAAGAAAACAAGTGAAAGGATACAAAGGTTTTGAGCCCGGCCTTGTGTGCCGTGGCAAACAGTACGCAGAGAACACCGTGTTTGAAGAAGACAATGCAAAGATTTGCTCCAGCGGCATGCACTTCTGCCAAGATCCCTATGAAGTTCTCAAATATTACCCGCTTATCAATGCCAATGGCGAGATCAACGATTTCGCCGAGGTTGAAGCGCTGGATGAAGTAAAAACCAATGACAACAAGAAGTTCTGTACTAAAAAATTAAAGATCGGTGCAAAGCTTGGTCTTGGTGGCTTCATCAACGCCTGTGTCAACTTCCTGTTTGAAAAAGCGGAATTTGACAAACTGAGCGAAGATGCAAAGAATGCTTCGGGCGATGAAAACAAGCTGGCGGCTTCGGGCGATGAAAGCAATCTGGCGGCTTCGGGCGATGAAAACAAGCTGGCGGCTTCGGGCAGATATAGCAATCTGGCGGCTTCGGGCTATGCAAGCAATCTGGCGGCTTCGGGCTATGCAAGCAAGCTGGCGGCTTCGGGCGATGCA
>JAZOBG010000001.1:0-2387 GCA_045595865.1 Oscillospiraceae bacterium | reverse complement strand
GGTCAGAGCAATGGTATCATCCATGTCGCCATCGCTGTTCAGGTCAAAGCCCACTGCGTTTTCGGCAACGGACAGATTCTTCTCATTGATATACTCCATATAGCTTGCAGACAGATATGCCGCCAATTGAGCTTGGAACGGTGTCTTGAAGGAATAGTCTGCATCCAGATAATACTCAAAGGCCAAGGCCATATCTGCCTCATACAGCGAAGTGATCGGACTGTAGGCAATGCAGCCCCATGCGCCATCAGAGATCTCATAGTTCACACCATCGATGGTGACGGTGGTACAATAGCTTCCGTCTTTATTTTTATAGACACCAACCGCACCCGCCTCGATCTGATAATCGTAGTAATCCGGGTGGTTGGAGGTTGCTGCAAACATAGATGCGTGGGCACCGCCACCACTGCCGCCCGTGGATACAAAATGATCCACACTACCAGGAAGATTACCCAGCAGGATATTGTACTTCACGAAGCGGGCAGCCGCCTTCTGATCCACCAGACATGAGGGCGCATCACCGGTGTAATAGGTGTTTCCGTTTGCATCGGTAGCCTTATCCTGTTTGCCCCGGTTGCCGCAGGATACGTTAATATAGCCGTTGGCTGCATGGGTGGTAGAGGCGGAGGAATTCTTCTGAGAGCCGTAGCCGGGCGCACCGGTATTCAAAATCACAGGAGCAGTCGCCGCGGTATAGACCTGACCGTTGGTGCTGATAATTTCAGTCTCATAATCGATGACCAGTGTGCCTTTCACCGCTTCCTTTGCATCCGCAGAGGTAACGTCTGCTTTGCCGTCACCGTTGGTATCGATACCGACCACATAGGCACCGGGAACGCAAACAGACACACCCTGCTGTTCAGGCAACTCGGGATAGGCAACTGCGGCGACCGGCGTAAGCACCCAGGCATTAGCGGCGTATTTCCACTCCTGCTCCTTGTTGTTGGCAAGGTTCAGAGTTTCCTCGATGTGCTGTCTCTCGGGATCAACTGGCTCCGAAAGAGCCGTGTGGGCAAGTGTTTCTTCCGTGGAAGGCAGTTTTCCCTGCGCACAAGCGCACAGGGAAAACAGTAACATCAGCGCAAGTGCCCCAGCAACGATTCGTTTACATGTTTTCATAAATAACCCTTCTTTATCTGCTTATTTGGCAGTTGCATTCACATTCTTCCGGGCAATCGCATCCCACACGACTGCCACCAGCAGGGATACCAGCGCGCCCACCAGAGTGCCAAGAAAACGACCAAAGGCATAATTGATGCGGGCAGTACCCTGCAGTACCAGAACCACCAGCAGGAAGGTCATGCAGCTGACTCTTGCGGTGACATAGGGCATCTTCACGACCTTGCACAGCAGCAGGTTAACTACCACTGCCACACCGCACAGAATCATAAACAGATACGCATTATCAAACCGGGACTGGATCAGTACCACCACAATACCCACGGCTCCGCCGCACACAACACCCAGCAGTCTTGTCAGACCTGCTTTCCAACTGGCCTTTCCATTTTCCTGCACGCACATAACTGCGCCGGTACAGGCAGCCAGACTTTGAAGCTGAAATCCCAAGCCGGATGCAATGTGGCACACCAGCAGGCTGAGCATGATGGCTATTCCGATTCGGATATCCAATCCGGTAACCGCTGCTTTCTGATTGTTATTCATAATTGATACCTCTTCTCTAAGTATTAGGGCAGCTTCCCTTTTGTAATTTCCGTAAGCACGCCCGGCTTCGTCACGATTCTATGATTCATCTCCGCAGAAGAAGCGCCACGAAGAGCTGTAATGGGATAGCCATATGTGTCGTTGGAGATGCCCAGAGAACGGCCCTGGCAGTTTAAGTAGCACTGGCCGCAGCTCTGGCAGTTTTCAGGGTAAGCAAGCACGGACTTGTGGGCAGCATAATCAAAGTAAAATACATCCATAGGACAAATGCTGACACAATTTTCACAACCGATGCACTTGTTCAAATCAATTCGTACAACGCTCATGTTGCTTACCTCCTTCCCTTCCACTTGGGTGCAGGGGGTGTGAAGCCCTTTGCTTTCGGCTCACCGGGAAAATAATAGTGATACCGGTCCGTATAGGGCTGAGTACGGTCACCGACCCATTCTTCGGGCAGCGGAACCTTATCAACGATCATACCGTCCTCCGCTTTTTGCACCGTCACATAGCACAGGAAATTATCGTCATCCCGGTAAGGAATGTCAGAACGGTAGTGGTTGCCCCGGCTTTCCTTCCGTGCCAGACTGGCCCGGAGCTTCATTTCCGCGGAAAGAACCTTGTGCTTCATCTCAATGCACAGCCGCAGATCGTGGCTGGATCCAGCAGCCAGCCGGGGAACCACATGATCGCGCATATAGGTGACCTGCGTCAGTGCTGCCTGCAGT